>JAFLUE010000262.1 GCA_022508945.1 Oscillospiraceae bacterium | reverse complement strand
GTGTCCCGCAAGAACCACGTTTCTTATAGCGTCAGCCGAAAAAGTTTTCATATAATGAACCTCCCGAAGAATGATTGTTTTCAATGCCAAAAATGACAACACCTCGAAGGGCTGCCTTAAATGATCCCGGCACTGTTTAATAATATTATACAATATTCTTTCACAAAATGCAAGCGTTTTTGTTTGTTTTTTCAAATTTTCACAATTTCCTATTGAATATATGTGCAGAATGTTGTATAATTAAAATTGGGGCAGTCGGTGATCGACCCCAAAATCACATAATATCGGCGCGAGATATCGGCAGCGACCACGTAATATTTGAGTACGAATTTCACACAGTTCTCACTTGATGTTGGCAAAGCCGACATCAAGTGATGAATTTTGAAATTTTTTTTAATGAGGAGGTGAGTTTTATGATAATTTTGCCGGATCAGATAGTTGAGGTGCTGGACAGGCTCGAAAACGCGGGTTTTGAGGCGTATGTTGTCGGAGAATGTCTGAGAGAGCTTTTTATAGGAAACTCACCGCAGGATTTCGACGTTGTTACAAACGCGAGGATAAACGATATTTTGTTTGCCTTTCGTGAATACCGTATTTCCGAAGAGGGCGCGGCGCGCGGGGAAATATTGGTTACTATTCTCGGAATGGTCGTTCAGATCTCGCCGTATAGGCGCGAGGTTGTCGGAAACCGCGTTATGTACGCGGAGGATCTTGAAACCGACCTGTCGCGCAGAGGCTTTACAATGAACGCGATGGCGTATTCCCCAAAAACAGGGCTTATCGATCCATATAACGGAAAAAACGCGCTTTCGGGCGAGGTAAAGCAGGTTGTCGCGATCGGCGAGAATGTTACGGTAAATGTTAAGGTCGGAAAGGAAATGACCTCCGAAGTCATTTACGATATGTCGAAAAGCTTTACTATCCAGCCATCGCGGCTTCTTGAAGCGATACGCTACTGCGCCGAGGACGAATATGAGATCGAAGCGAAAACGCTCGACTGTATGAAGGAAAATTCCTCCTGTTTTGAATATGCCGAAAAAAATCTGGTTCGCGAAGAGCTTCAGCGTATCATAATGGGAAAATTTGCGGCAAAGGCGCTCGAAAATAACGCGGCTATACTGAAATACGTTATTCCCGAGATAGAGCCTTGTATAGGGTTTCAGCAATGCTCGCGCCACCACGATTTTGACGTCTGGACGCACATTTCAAAATCCGTGGGATATGCGCTTCCCGACCCTATAATACGCTTTACGATGCTGTTTCACGACCTCGGAAAGCCCGACTGTATGGCTTTTGACGCAAAGGGCGCGGGTCATTTCAAGGGCCACGGCGAACGCGGACGGCTGTTGGCTGAGGGGATCATGCGCCGTCTTGAGTTTTCAAAGGATATGTTCGAGCAGATAAGCTGGCTTATCTACAATCACGACTATCCCATTCCCGATGACAGAAAGGAACTGAAGGCGCTTATACGCGAGCTTGGTCCGACGGATCTGAAAAGCCTTTTACAGTGTGAGATCGCCGACAGCAGAGCGAGGAAGGTCGACAGCGAAACCGAAATGACCGTAAAGCTCCGCGCAAGCCTTGAAGCTCTTAACGAAATTATCAGCAACAACGAATGCTATGATATAAGCCAGCTTGCTATAACAAAGCGCGAGCTTATCGAGCGCCGTCTTGTAAAGGATGATACGGAGGCGGAGCAGCTTATGAACGCGCTTTTCGATGTTGTTCTTGACAAACCTTCTTTTAACAACAGGCTTATGCTTTTGGATATTGCACAGAAGAGCAAATCAAAGCTCGAACAGATCGTTGAGTCGCGGAGAAAGGCTCTTGAGGAACAGGAAAAGGCGAAGGAAGCCGCGAAAGCCAAGGGCAGACGCGCCGAGCCGCTTTTCAGGAGAAAGAAGCAATAAAGCGAAACAACGTGTTAAATAATTATATAATTTGCAACAACATAATAGTCGAGCGTGAAATTTCAAAAATCAAGCATTGTCTGAACACGAAGCGAAGCGGAGTGTGAAGCA
>JAFLUE010000261.1 GCA_022508945.1 Oscillospiraceae bacterium | reverse complement strand
TCCGCGAAACAGGACATCCGTCATACCGAGCCGACGACGCGCTGTGGCTGTTTCCCACCGTATATAAGTACATCGGCGAAAGCGGCGACCGAGCGTTTCTCGATGAGGAAATACTCTTTGCAAACAACGGTGAAAAAGGCACGGTATACGAACATCTGAAGCGCGCTATTGATTTTTCGATGAATAATCTCGGCGCGCACGGAATGCCCGCAGGATTACACGCGGACTGGAACGACTGTCTGCGTCTCGGTAAAAAGGGCGAAAGCACGTTTGTCGCGTTTCAACTTGTGTATGCAATAAATATCCTGCGGGAATTTGCTGTTCTGAAAAATGACAGCGAATATATAAAATATCTTGACGAAACAAACGAAAAGCTCGGGAAAATTCTCGAAAACTGTTGGGACGAAGACAGATTTATCCGCGGCTACCGCGAAACGGGCGAGATCATCGGAAAGCGCACAGACCCCGAGGCTTCTATGTGGCTTAATCCGCAGAGCTGGGCGGTCATTTCGGGCTATGCGGATCATTCGGGAAATAAGCGCGGAGAAAAGGCGCTCGATTCGGTCATGCGCGAGCTTAATACGCCATACGGAGCAATGGTGATGTACCCGCCTTATGAAAACCACGCTTTTGAGGGCGCGCTTATGCACTGTTATAACAGGTGTGTAAAGGAAAACGCGGGTATCTTCTCACAGCCCCAGGGCTGGCTTATCCTTGCGGAAGCAAAGCTCGGCAGAGGAAACAACGCGTACAAATACTGGAAAGAGGCTTCTCCCGCCACATATAACGACTGCGCGGAAAAGCGGGTTTTAGAGCCATATGTTTTCGGTCAGTTTGTCGAGGGCAGGGACAGCGTTTTTGCGGGAAGAGCGCACGTTCACTGGCTCACCGGAACGGCTTCTACGGTCGTGGTCGGAACCGTAGAGGGAATACTCGGGTTGATACCCGACGTAAACGGACTTACGATCGACCCGTCGATACCGAGCGAATGGCAGGAATTTTCAATGAAAAAGCGCTTTCGCAAAAAGACGCTTAATATCACGGTCAAAAATCCGAACGGCTCTCAGCACGGTGTAAAGTCAATAACAATAAACGGCGTAAAGCTTTCGAACAATCACATTCCCGCCGATATACTTCACGAAGAGAATGAGATAATTGTTGAAATGTAAAAGCAAAGACTGACTAAAAAGAGGTGGATCATGGATATTATTTTACTGAAGACAAATAACGAGAATTGGAACGAGCTTTCGGGATATCTCGGCTGTCTTGATTCGGCGAGAAGAAAAAGCGTTCTCAAAAAAGCGGGCGACGGGGACAAAATAAACGCGCTTTTGTCGCGGCTATTGCTTTTGTCGGAGCTTGAAAAACGAACGGGAATACCGATGAAAAAGCTGTCGTTTGTAAAAGGCTCATACGGAAAGCCCTATCTGAAAAACTCCGGGTTGTTTTTTTCCATGTCGCATACAAACGGCGCTATTGCGGCCGCGTTTTCGGAAGACGGCGAGATCGGCGTTGATGTTGAGAAAAAATCACGGGTCATAAACGAGCGTATGTTTGAGCGCGCGCTTTCCGAGGATGAGCGCAAAACCGCAAAAACCTCCGAGGCTTTTCTTGACCTCTGGGTCAGAAAGGAGGCTTTCTTAAAGCGCCTCGGGATAGGAATAACGCGCGACCTGCGTACGGTTTCCGCAGAGAGTCTCCCCGACACGGTCTCTATTGACTGCGGAGAGTTTTTTGTGGGCGCTTCGGGAAAAGGGACCGCCGAACTTAGCGAGATCCGGCTTTCAGAGCTTCTTGACCGATTCGTTAAGCTTGTGTGAGCTGCCCCCTTACAATATAAAGCAACTCCCCCGAAAGCACGGGGGAGTTAGGCTGTATGTAAAGTTGTCCATCCCGAATTGATTTAAATTTGAAATTTCAAAACCGCGCATCGCGCCTTTGGCGCGGTTCGCTTGCCAAGCCACCGCAGCTACGCGCGTTATGCCCTTCGGGCATAACGCTTTGCTCCGCCGCGGCGGCTGCATTTTGAAATT
>JAFLUE010000260.1 GCA_022508945.1 Oscillospiraceae bacterium | reverse complement strand
TACAACGCGCTTCGGGAGAAAAGATGTTGATGTATCTTTATTGTGGTGGCTCTGTAGAGCCATTCGCGGGTTTCAAAAATGTCTAAGCACTACAAAAAAGATTTTTTCGACAAGAGCAACCTGACCGAGAGCACGCAATTCAAAAAATCAAGCAGCGTCTGAGCACGGAGCGAAGCGGAGTGTGAAGCGCTGCTTGGATAGCGCAGCGCAGCGTAGCTGCGGTGTGCGGTTTGCGAATTGCAAATTTAAATAACACCAATGAAAAAGCCCTGCAAAGCAGGGCTTTTTCATTGGTGCGAGTAACAGGACTTGAACCTGCACACCGAAGTAACGGCACCTAAAACCGTCGCGTCTGCCAATTCCGCCATACTCGCGTAATACTTATTTCCATTAATTAAGGTACGCATAATCACTTTAGGAAAACGCTCATTATCCCTTTGAAGAAAGCTTCAATGGTTTTGCGAAGTTTTTTGTGTACACATTTATGATGGAAATAAGTATGGTGCTGCCGATAAACGGTCGGCAGCCGACCTATATTATTGTTTACAGATACTTTTTAAGAGCCTCCGCCTTGTCGGTTTTCTCCCAGGCAACGTCCAGATCCTCGCGTCCCATGTGACCGTAAGCGGCAACCTGACGGTACTGCGGCTTTCTGAGGTCAAGTGTCTTTATGATAGCGGCGGGTCTGAAATCAAATTCCTTTACGATCGCCTCGGCAATTTTCTCGTCCGAGATTTTGCCTGTGCCGAAGGTATCGACCATGACAGACACGGGGTTCGCAACGCCGATGGCATATGCAAGCTGTATCTCCGCTCTCTCCGCAAGTCCCGCCGCAACGATATTCTTCGCCGCGTAGCGCGCCATATACGCCGCCGAGCGGTCAACCTTCGTCGGATCCTTGCCCGAGAACGCTCCGCCGCCGTGGCGCGAATATCCGCCGTATGTATCAACGATTATCTTGCGACCCGTAAGTCCGCTGTCGCCCATAGGTCCTCCGACTACGAAACGTCCCGTGGGGTTTACGAAATATTTTGTGTTTTCGTCGAGAAGCTCTGCGGGGATAGTGGTTTTTATCACCTTTTCGATGATGTCCGCGCGTATCTGCTCGAGCGTTGCGGAGGCGAGGTGCTGTGACGAAACAACAACAGCGTCAACGCGAACGGGCTTATTTTCGTCGTATTCAACCGTTACCTGCGTCTTTCCGTCGGGGAGAAGATATGGGATAGTGCCGTTTTTGCGAACCTCCGTAAGCTTTTTCGCAAGCTTATGAGCGAGGCTTATCGGCATAGGCATAAGCTCGGGAGTCTCCGAGCAGGCAAATCCGAACATCATGCCCTGGTCGCCCGCGCCCGTGTCTCCGGCGTTCTGCTCTCTGCCCTCAAGGGCGTTGTTTACGCCCATAGCGATATCGGGCGACTGCTTGTCTATGTTTGTGACAACAGCGCAGGTGTCCGCGTCAAAGCCGAACTCGCTCGAAGTATAACCTATCTCGCGAACAGTCTTTCGCGCGATCTCCGCGATATCAACATTCGCGGTTGTTGAAATTTCGCCCATTACGGAGATGATACCCGTTGTTGTAGTCGTTTCACAAGCGACTCTTCCCATAGGGTCTTGGGCTAAGATAGCGTCAAGAACCGCGTCGGAAATATTGTCGCAGATCTTGTCGGGGTGTCCTTCGGTCACGCTCTCCGAGGTGAACAGTTTTTTTAATGCCATTTTACATTTCCTCCTGATAGTTATTTGTCATTAGCTGCCGTCTGATATTTAGCGGCTGTCGGTTAAACGACCGCAAAACAAAACGCTCACAAGGAGTGAGCGGTAAAGTTCCTGTTCACTCCTTATCTCTCGGTGGTTTTACAGAACCCCGCAGGACGTAGCACCTTGACAGTGTACGGTTGACAGTAACCGGTAAACAATATCTTCCACCGCCAAACGCTTTTTGGAAACCGAAAAGTGGTTGGCGGAAATTTACTGTTTACGGTGTACTGTCCACTGTCAACTGACAGGTTGCCGGGCTTCATAGGGACCAGTCCCCCAGC
>JAFLUE010000026.1 GCA_022508945.1 Oscillospiraceae bacterium | reverse complement strand
ATGCTTAGATAGCGCAAAGCGCAGCTTTGCGCGGTTTTGAAATTTCTATTTAAATCAATCCGCCCAAAACAACAAGTTAAATTTCTATTTAAATAAATCCGTCAAAAAATTTTTTAAAAATTCGGCGTTAGGTTTTTGTTGTTTTGTCTGTTTATTATAACAGAGGAAAACTGACTTTGCGCGGGGCTGTACTGAAATCATAAAATCGTAAGTATTCCGTGATATTTCCTCAATAAAAAATTTTTGCGAAATGTTATAATTAGCATTAAGGGCGGAGCCGTACAAGGATCGCTCGTAAAAGGTTGTGTTTCTGACATTGCTGTATTTTCAATCACAGTAACGCTTTTTTCTCATAATGTAAACTAAAATTCCGAATGCCGAATAATTGGATATATCAGTGCTTGTTTTTGTCATTTTTCACAGAAATAACAGATTATTTTTGTATATCAGGACGAAAAAAGGTATTGAAAAAAATAGGTGAATATGGTATAATTATAAACGGTGTTGTTGATCTGTCAATTACTTATTCAAAGCATTATTTCAAGCAATATTCATAACATTATTCAAAGCAATTCGGAGGGTTTGGTTTTATGAAGATCAAAAGCAGATTTGTTGTTGCGCTTATTATTTTCGCGGCTGTTCTGGCGGTTTTATGCGGGGCGTTTCTGATCTACGTCGGCATTACGGCGAGCGATTATGACAGGGTCCAGCCCGAGCGGATCGTTGAAGAGCAGATAGAAATGCTCAAAAACGGCGAGCTTGTGTCAAAGATCGATTTTGAGAAGCTGTGCAGTAACCGCTTTGAAAATAACGATCCTGCCGTTTTTAAGGAGAATTATTCTTCGAAGGTAGTCGGAAAGGAGCTTTCGTATAAGATCGTAACGTCCGAAAGCAGTGAGTTTTCCAAAACCTATGTGTTGTTAAGCGGCGAGGAAAATGTCGGCAAAATAAAGCTTAACGGAAAAAATCCAAAAACAAGACTGTTCTTTTTTACCTCCGCGGAGTGGAGCTTGGATGATTTTACGCCTATTATAACCGACATGGTCTATAATCTCCGTGTATACTGCCCGGAGGGACTGACTATGAAAATAAACGGGATAGAGCCGGGGGAGGATGAGCGCGAGGAGCTGTCCGGAACTCCGTCTTATTCCGTTATGGGATTGCTTAACGCTCCCGAAATAAAGTATACGGACAAAGAGGGAAACGAGATCCAATATACCGCGGAAAACAATATTATAAAGCCTGTCTTGTTTGATTATCACATAACTCTCCCAAAGGGGCTTAGAGTTGAGTCAAACGGAAAGTCGATAGAGGGAATACCGAGCGGGAATGACGAGGTCTTCCTTGTGCGCGAAATGGACAAGCCAGAGGTCATAATAAAAGACAGCGCGGGAGCGGAATATAAATACACTGACGGAGAGGATATCCCGCTGTTCGGATACAATGTGTCGATTCCCGAAGGCTGTACGCTTTCGATAGAAGGAATGACCGTTCCGGAGCCTGTGACAGAGGACAATCCCGACGCCGAAAAGCTGTTGAAGTACGCGGGAGTTACACTTCCGAAAGAAAAGAGCTATACCTTTTCGCTGTTTTCCGAGAACATTTATGTCGATGTTTTGTACGGCTCGGATACCAAAAGGTTTAATGTTTCATACGGAAGCTCGCGGCTTTCGCCCGAAACGCTCGACGCTGTTCCCGAAAAGATCGCAAATGAAATAAACGTTCTCGAAGTAATGGAGCTTTGGAGCAAGTTTATGACAGACGACTTAGGGGGCGGCGACCATGGTTTGAGCGAGATCGCGCGGTATCTTATCCCCGATTCGGAATATTATACTTACGCAAAACAGTGGGCGAGCGGCATAGACATTACGTTTACAAGCACACACACCATAACGGGCTTTAATAATGAAAGCGTCGCGAATTTCACAAGCTACGGCGATCATTGCTTCTCGTGCAGCGTTTATTTTGAAAAGGGAATGGCGCTTACATTTGAAGATCGTTTCGTAGGAAACAGAACAGATATTTTCAACAGCATAGTATATTTTGTAAAGATCGGAGACGGAAGCTGGCGGATCGCGGTAATGCACGATAATTTAGGGGTGGATTAAAATATGGCGGCTGAAAATAATAGGGAAAAAAAGCTGCCCGCGGCGGCATTTAAAACCTCGGTCCCCAAAAGAATAGGTCAGATCTTGGCGTTTGTGGGCGTGTTTATACTTATGATCGCTATTACGCTGTTTATGATGCTTAAGGTTATCTGCGCCTACGGAGCGTCAAAAACCACCTTTATTACGACCGTTCTTGAGTCGGGACAGATGAAGTTTCTCGCCTCTCTGGTAATGTCGGAGAGTGAAATACAAGAGATAGTAGATGGAACAAAGCTTGGGGATATCGGCGACGTAAGCATAAACGAGGGCTTGATAACTCTCCCTCGGCCAAGCATAGACGGCGAAAAACCGAGCGAAGAAGAAATAGATATGTCGAGGATCGAAATAATCGAGATCGCGGGAATTACTTACAAAGCGACTCTGATGATAGTACAGGATCCCTCGAGAGTAAGCGTGGCTACCACGGCGCTTGGGCCTGACGAGTGGCCCGAGGAGGGTGGCGTTACGCTCAAGGGTCATGTCGAGAGGGCGGGCGCTATAGGCGGTGTAAACGGCGGTCTTTTCAACGCGGAACACTATAACGGCGACCACGCTTACGGAATACTTGTTTCAAACGGCGTTGTCTATAGGAACGAACCGCAGGAGCTGTCGGGAATAGTGCTTGTCGGACTTACGAACGACAATATTCTTCAGATAATCGATGTAAGCAGAATGAGTCCCGCACAAAGCCTTCAGATGATTCGGGAAAAGGGGATACGCGACGCGGTCTGCTTTCAGGAAGCCGCAGGCTTCGACAACAACCATTTCGTTCAGCTTGTAATAAACGGAGTTCCGCGCGAGGTAAAGGGTGCGGGAAGCGGACTTAATCCAAGAACGGCTATCGGACAGAGAGCGGACGGAGCAATAATGCTTCTTGTTACGGACGGGCGCGGCTCAAGCGGTCATGTCGGCGCGTCCGCGGCGGATCTCATTGAGATCATGACTCGATATGGCGCGGTAAACGCCGCGAATCTTGACGGCGGAAGCTCTACCGCCATGTACTATAACGGAGGATATCTCCAGAACAGCGTTACTTTCTATTACAGTCATTCATCATGGCAGTTGCCCGATGCGTTTGTCGTAAAATAAAGCGCATTCATTTTGCTGCGATTATTTATTCGGAAGGATTTGTTATTACATATATCTGATAATTTCACCGCAATATTTTGTGTCATGGTGAAATGATCTCAGCTAAAGCTTCAGCAAACATTGGAGGATCAAATTATGGCGGTTGAACAAAAGGAGAAAAAGGTATCGAAGCTGCCCGCGGCGGCGAGGATATCGGTTTCCAAAAGAATAGGACAAATATTGGCGTTTGTGGGCGTGTTTATACTTATGATCGCCCTTACGCTGTTTATAATGTTAAAGGTCATATGCGCCTACGGAGCGTCAAAAAACACGTTTGTAACGACCGTTCTCGAGTCGGGACAACTGAAGTTTCTCGCCTCGCTCGTATTGTCGGAAAATGAGATACAGGAGATCGTAGACGGAACAAAGCTCGGTGATGTAGGTGATGCAAACATAAACGAGGGAATGATATCTCTTCCTCAGCAAAGCCTGAGCGGTGAAACGCCCGAGGGCGTGGATATGTCAAGCATCGAAATAATCGAGATCGCGGGACTTACATACAAAGCTACCCTGATGATCATTCAGGATCCGTCGAGAGTAAGTGTTACGTCCGTAGCGACGGGGCTTGACGAGTGGCCGGAGGAGGGCGTTCCGCTCAAGAATCTTGTTGAGAGGGCGGGCGCTATAGGCGGCGTAAACGGCGGTCTTTATGAATCGACCAACAATAGCGGCGGAAAAGCATACGGCATTCTTGTTTCAAACGGCGAGATAATCAGAAACCGTCCGCAGGAATGGAGCGGGCTGGTTCTTGTGGGACTTACGAACAACAACATTTTGCAGATAATTGACGTTAGCAAAATGAGCGCGGCGGAAAGCGAGCAGATGATAAAGGAAAAGGGTATACGCGACGCGGTCTGCTTTCAGGAAGCAACAAGCTCCGACAACAACCATTTCGTTCAGCTCGTTATAAACGGTGTTCCGCGCGAGGTAAAGGGCGCGGGAAGCGGTCTAAATCCGCGTACTGCCGTTGGGCAGAGAGCGGACGGCGCAATAATGCTTCTTGTTACGGACGGACGCGGTTCGAGCGGTCATGTCGGCGCGTCCGCGGCGGATCTTATTGAGATCATGACGCGCTATGGCGCGGTAAATGCCGCGAATATCGACGGCGGAAGCTCCACTTGTATGTATTATAACGGAGAATATCTTCAGAACAGCGTGACCTTCTATTACAGTCAGTCATCGTGGAAGCTGCCCTGTGGATTTGTCGTAAAATAAGCCTAAACATTCATAAAGCTTCAATAATCATTTTGAAAGGAGTAAACCATGAAAAAAATTCTTCCAATTATCATCTCTGTTTTATTGTTTGCGGGCTGTACGGAAACTCAGATAACCGTGGATCCGTCTGACAGCCAATCGTCTTTTGGTTCGTCTGATACCGAAAACAGCATTCCGAGCGATGGCTCAAGCTCCGAGCAAACCTCCGAGCCTGTATCCGAGCCGCTTCCGAATCCAACTGTAAGACTTCTCTGCGCGGGAGACAACCTTATCCACAGCACGATCTACAAGCAGGCATTCAACCGAACAGGCGGAAACGGCTATGATTTCAGCCCCGTTTATGAGGAAGTCGCGGATATTATCAAAAACGCCGATTATGCGATATTGAATCAGGAGACCATTATCACAAACGAGTTTGAACCGTCGAATTACCCGCTTTTCGTAACACCCGAGGCTTGCGGCGACCATATGGTGGATATAGGCTTTGACGCGATGTCCGTAAGCAACAACCATTTGCTTGATAAAGGCGAAAAGGGTCTTAAAGCAACGCTTAAATACTGGTCGGAAAAACACCCCGACATTCTTGTTTACGGCGCTTCAACAAAGGAAAAGAAGGACGAGATACCCGTTGTGGATATAAACGGGATAAAGTTCGCGTTTTTGGGCTTTATGGAGCATACAAACCAAAATTCACTTCCGAGCAATACGGATATGAGCATAACCTACCTTTATGAAACAGAGAGAATCAAAAAGCTTGTTAAGGAGGCAGACAAGATCGCGGACGTTGTTGTGGTAAGTCCGCATTACGGCGTCGAAACTACGGGAGTTGTTTCGGCTTCGCAGAAGCAGATAACACAGGATCTTGTTGATTGGGGAGCGGATATCATCATCGGCACACAGGCGCATACCGTCCAGCCTATGGAATATGTGACAAAGCCCGACGGCGGACAGGCGTTCGTGTTCTACTGTCTCGGAAACCTTGTTTCACATATGGACGTTCCGCTCGGAATGATGGGAATGATCGGCGAGCTTACCGTAACCAAAGACCTTCAGACAGGTGAGATCATACTCTCCGAACCCAAGGCTATCCCGATCGTTACGCATTATGACAGCACCAGCTCACATGCAAACCTTAAAATTTACCTCTGGGACAATTACACCGAGGAGCTTGCCAAAAAACACGGCTGCCCGGGATTCACTTACAGCTTGGCTAAAAACACGTTTGAAAAGCAGCTTCAGATAGTTGATTATCTGCCGTAAAACAACTGACCGCCTTCAGACCGAAGGCGGTTTTGATTATTTATCGTCCTCTCTCGGAGTATGCGAAAGCATTATTTCGAGAGCAAGGTGAGTTTTGTATCCGTTGTTGTCAAACGGCTCATTAAGCTGTCCGAAGCCGATAAGATACAGCTCGTTATATGTATCGGGAACCTCCCATATATAATTGAACAGCTCATATGTCAATGTTTCCCGCATACAGATTGAAATTCCGTCGGTAAGCGCAACATATTTTCTGATATCGCCGAATGTAAGATCACGCATTTTCATTCCTCCGATCCAAATGTAATTATATTTATATTCTACCATTTTGTACATTTTTTGTCAATAAAAGCGAATTATGAAAACTGCATAAAAAATGCAGAAAATCCATTGACAAATTTAACGGATTGATGTAAAATATTATTGTGTAAACAGAAAATGGGGGAATAGTGAATGAAAAAAATTACCGTTGTCACAGGACATTACGGCAGCGGAAAAACAAATTTGTCGGTAAATCTTGCGGTAAAGGCAAAAAACGCCGCTGTTGCTGATCTGGACATTGTAAATCCGTATTTCAGGGCGGCGGATTTTCGTGAGCTGTTTGAAAAGTCGGGAATAACGTTTATTGCCCCTGATTTCGCAAACACAAACGTTGATGTTCCTTCGCTTCAGTTTGATTTAGCGCAGCTTGCGAAAAATTACGAGCGGCTGATCGTTGATGTTGGCGGAGACGACGCGGGGGCGTTTGCGCTCGGAAGATTTTCCGAGGAGCTTAACGCAAATGATGATGTCGAAATGCTGTATGTTATAAACCAACGCCGATTTCTCACACAAACCGCCGACGAGGCTGCAGAACTCATGTACGAAATAGAAAATGCTTCGAGAATGAAGCACACGGCTGTTGTAAACAACACAAACCTCGGAAGGGAAACAACTGTTGAGATAATAGAACAGTCTCTGGGATTCGCGCGTGAGGTCTCGGAAAAAACGGGACTTCCGATTAAATTTACAGCCTGTCCCGAGGAGCTTTGCGGTAAGGTCGGTATGGAGAACATTTTGCCGATAAAAATATATGTAAAACCAATTTGGGATAATTAAAAAATGAAACATGGGGGAGCGAAAATGACGAAAATGACGGTTATTACCGAGCGCTGTAAGGGCTGCGGTCTGTGTACGACCGCCTGTCCGAAGGAAATTGTGGCGCTGCAAAAGGAAAAATGCAACAAAAAGGGTTATTTCTACGCGGTCTGCACGGACGAGGGAAAATGTATAAGCTGTGCGATGTGCGCTATGATGTGTCCGGAATGTGCGATCGTTGTGGAAAAGTGAGGTGAGATTCAAGTTGGAAAGAAATCTGATGAAGGGAAACGAGGCGCTTGCGGAGGCGGCAATACGCGCACAGTGCAGGTGCTTTTTCGGCTATCCGATAACGCCTCAAACGGAGCTTTCGGCATATATGGCAAAGCGTATGCCAAAGGCGGGCGGCGTTTTTTTGCAGGCGGAAAGCGAGATAGCCGCGATAAATATGGTGCTTGGGGCGGCGTCTACGGGAGCAAGAGCAATGACATCCTCGTCTTCTCCGGGGATCTCGCTTAAATCCGAGGGCATTTCATATCTTGCGGCTTGTGACGTTCCCGCGCTTATAGTAAATGTTCAGCGAGGCGGTCCGGGGCTTGGCGGTATACAGCCCTCTCAGGCGGACTATTGGCAGGCGACAAGGGCGCTCGGTCACGGTGATTTCCACGTTTTGGTGTTTGCGCCTGCTTCGGTTCAGGAGATGGTGGATATGGTGTCGAGGGCGTTTGATACCGCGGAGAAATACCGTATTCCCGCAATGCTTTTAGCAGACGGACTGTTGGGGCAGATGATGGAGCCGGTTACCATTCCCGAGCCTTCGGAGAGCAAATGTGACAAGAGCAGCTGGGCGGCGAACGGTCATCAATTCAAGCGTGAGCATCACATCATAAACTCGCTTTATCTCCAGCCCGACGATCTGGAAAAGCTTGTTTTGGAGAGGTTCGAGCGTTATGAGCTTGTAAAGGCGAATGAGACCGACGCAGAGCTGTATCTTACGGATGACTGTGATATTCTGCTGTGTGCATACGGAGCGTCAGCGAGAGTTGCGAAAACCGCGGTGAATTCCGCGAGAAAGCTTGGGATCAAAGCGGGTTTGTTCCGTCCGAAAACCTTGTGGCCGTTTCCCGTAAAGGAGCTTAACAAAGCGGCTGAAAGCGCGAAGGTACTGCTTGATGTTGAGATGTCGATGGGACAGATGATAGACGATGTAAGGCTTGCTATAAACTGCTCAAAGCCCGTATATTTTTACGGAAGAACGGGCGGCGCGGTGCCTGTACCCGCCGATGTTTTAGAAGAAATAAAGAGGCTTGGAGGTGAGCTGTAATGGCAGTCGTATTTGAAAGACCCAAGTCGCTGCTTGACGTTCCTACGCATTATTGCCCCGGGTGTACACATGGGATAGTTCACAGGCTTATCTGTGAGGTCATTGATGAAATGAATATCGAGGGCGATACGATAGGGGTAGTTCCCGTGGGCTGTTCGGTCATGGCTTATGATTATTTCGGCTGTGACGTTATTGAAGCTCCGCACGGACGTGCTCCCGCGGTCGCTACGGGAGTAAAGCGCGCGAATCCCGAAAAGTTTGTGTTTACATATCAGGGCGACGGGGACTTAGCGGCGATAGGAACGTGTGAGACGGTTCACAGCGCGGCTCGCGGAGAAAACCTCGTTATAGTTTTCATAAACAACACGATTTACGGAATGACGGGCGGACAAATGGCTCCTACCTCGATTCCCGGGCAGATAACACAGACCACTCCTTATGGCAGAGATGTAAAAACAGCGGGTTATCCGATAAAAATGTGTGAAATGCTTTCAACGCTCGAGGGAGTAGCCCTCGCCCAGCGCGTATCCGTGGACAGCGTTCCGCATATTCGCGAAGCAAAAAAGGCGATACGAAAGGCGTTTGAAAATGAAAAGGAAAAACGCGGATTATCGATAATCGAGGTGCTTTCGACCTGTCCGACAAACTGGGGCTTGACTCCGCTTGAATCCATAAAGCGTTTACAGGACGAAATGATACCGTATTATCCGCTCGGGGTATATAAGGATATTGCGGGGGAGGGAACAAAATGACGACAGAAATTCTGCTTGCGGGATTTGGCGGACAGGGAGTTCTTTTCGCGGGGAAGATATTGGCATATTGTGCGCTTATAGACGGAAAGGAGCTTTCGTGGCTTCCGTCATACGGTCCCGAGATGAGGGGAGGAACGGCGAACTGTTCGGTTTGTGTTTCGGATGAGCCTATAGGCTCTCCCGTGGTCACATTCCCCGATATTCTGGTAGTCATGAACCAGCCCTCCTATGACAAGTTTATAAACGCCGTAAAGTCGGGCGGCTCAGTTTTTATCGACAGCTCGCTTGTGGAATCGGAATGTGACCGAAACGACATTTCGTGTCATTATCTTCCGTCAACAACGCTCGCGAACGAAAATGAACTTCGAGGAGGTTCAAATATGATCCTGCTCGGAAAGATCATAAAGGAAACGAAGATTTTCACGCTTGAAACGGTAAAGAAGGCTATTGAAAAGGTTGTGCCTCCTGCGAAAGAGCAGCTTATAAAAAACAATTTCAAAGCGATAGAGCTTGGAATGAGCGTATAGAAAAAGTAATAGGGAAGCGCACGAAAAGTCTTTGAAAAAGGGGTGTGGGGGAAAAACTTTCTTCAGAAAGTTTTTCTCCCACAAAACAAAATGATTTATACTAATCTCCCATTAAAAGTGTACAAAGATTTTTGTTCTGCCTCTCTTAGAGATAGGATATAATTTGTCTGATTTTAGTTGGAGATTAGTATTAAATTAGTTTTGATAGTATAAGACCGCAACATCAACAGGTGCTGCGGTCTTTTAGTTATAAAAGTATTTATCAGGATCCAAAGTTGGGACTCAGATTTATTACAGGCTTTGGTCTGACAGAATTATCCCCGGAATCGCTTTTTAAATTGCCGCAGCCGCAGTTGCCGTTGTCGGTTACAGCGCCGCAGAGCGGGCATTTATGCCGTAATTTTATTTTCTTAGCGTCATTTGACAGGTTATCCGAAATTTGCTGTGTTTTATTCGCGGCGACCGTTTTCGGCTGTCCGGAGCTGCCCTCTGCCGAGGGGTTGTGTTTAAGGCTTATCCCACAGTTGTTTATTACCGTCGGATATTCACAAAGACAAGTTCCCTCGTCGGAAATCGTCAGTCCGCAAATTATACAGCAAGGACGCTGTTCAACAACTCTTCCGCGGGGTATCCGTAAATTATCCGAGAGTCTTTGAGGGATATTCCGAGTTGTGCTTTGCAGGCTTGCACGCTCCGATAAAATATCGGCAAAGTCCGTATTTGGATTGCTCTGACGGGGGGATAAAATTCTGTTCGCGGATATTCTCGCTTCCGAAATACCTTCGATCGTCATAATAACAGCCCTTTCTTAAAATGTTTTCTACAGAAATTATATCACAGTTTCGGCTTAATTGCAAGCATTTTCAAAAATTTTTTCCGATGCAATTAGCACAGTCCGTTTTTCTTAGGAAAATACCAATTTAAGAAAAATTTTTTTCTGAGGGCGCAATATCCGCCATAGGCGGATATTGCGCCCTCAGACTTCCTTTCAAAGACTTTTTGTACGCTTCCCTATATGTTGTACAACCTCGCGTATATCCCGCCCTTTTCAAGCAGCTCAGCATGAGTTCCCTGTTCGCATATCCCGTTTTCCGTAAGCACAACGATCTTGTCCGCGTTTTTTATCGTGGTCAGCCTGTGTGCTATCGTAAGCACCGTTCTGCCCTCGGCAAGCCGTTCGAGCGACTGTTGTACAATATGCTCCGATTCGTTGTCGAGGGCGCTTGTAGCCTCGTCAAGAATAAGCAGCGGCGGATTCTTCAAAAATACTCTCGCTATCGACAGCCTTTGCTTCTGACCTCCCGAAAGCCTTACTCCGCGTTCTCCGACATAAGTCTGATAACCGTTTGGGGTTGACATGATAAACTCGTGGGCGCCCGCTTTTTTCGCCGCCTCAATTATCTCCTCCTCGGTCGCGTCTGGTTTTCCGTAGGCAATGTTTTCAAAGATCGTTCCCGAAAACAGATAAACGTCCTGCTGTACTATACCGATCTTCCCGCGCAGAGTATCCAAATCCATTGTACGAACGTCGATCCCGTCAATCATGACGCTTCCCGACGTAACATCATAAAAACGCGGAATGAGGTTACATATGGTGGTTTTTCCGCCGCCCGACGGACCGACCAGCGCCACCGACTGCCCGCTTTTGATATCAAGGTCAAGGTGACTTAAAATAGCGGTGTTCGGGTCGTCCTTATACGCAAAGCAAACGTCCGAAAATGTAATGTTTCCGCTGAGCTTATCGGGCTTTAACGCGTTTTCGGGATTTTCGATATCGGGAATTTCGTCCATTACCTCGAAATATCTCTCGATCCCCGTCATTCCGCGCTGGAACTGCTCGGTAAACTCAACTATCCTCCTTATCGTAGAAAGCAGAGTCGTCACATACAGCAAATACGCCATCAAATCGGCGGGCGTTATTTGCCCATGCATCATAAACAGTCCTCCGCCTAAAATGACCGCGATATACATACACCCGTCAAACGCACGCGTTGTCGCGTTAAACGCGCCCATATAGCGGTAGTTCTCGCGCTTTATGTTCAGCCATTCCTGATTTCCGCGCTCGAATTTCTCGATCTCGCGCTGTTCTCCGGTAAATGATTTTACAACACGTATTCCGAGCAGGCTGTCCTCGACCTGTGCGTTTACCTCGCCGACCTGTTTTCGGTTTTTGGCGAATGTCGCGCGCATTTTGTGGTTGAATTTTCCGCACACGACCGCCATTATCGGCACTATCGCGAAAATAATCAGCGTAAGCGGGATATTTATCGTACACAATATCGTAAACGAAACCGCGATCTTCAGTCCCGCTATGAAAAATTCCTCGGGGCAGTGGTGGGCAAATTCCGTTACGTCAAACAGATCGCTTGTGATTCTCGCCATAAGCTGACCGACCTTGGTTTCCGCAAAATAGCTGAACGAAAGCTTTTCGATGTGCTTAAAAAGCGCCGAGCGCATATCCGTTTCGATCCTCGCGCCCATAACGTGTCCGATGTTCGACATAAAATACTGTGCTGTAACGTCGATGATACGCAGCACCAAATACAGCGCGCAAACCTTTAAGATCAGCTCGACCGTAAGCTGTTTTATATCATCTATCCCGACCTGTGCCAAATATCTCACCAACATCGGAAGTACTATTTCACAAAGCGTAGTAAGCGCTGCGCACAACAGGTCAAATGCCAATATTTTCCCGTAGGGCTTAAAATAAGGCATAAACCGCTTTAATAAGCGAGATGTCGATTGTTTCATAATTGTTTGTCCTCACTTTGTATATCTTTGCTCTATGATTTAATTATAATACAATTTTTAAAGAATGTCAATATTTCAGTTGTTCATAAATATATTGTAAATGAACAAAAAATCGTAAAAAATTTCGGTTAAAATTGCCGATGATTTTTCGTGAAAATTCGGGTATAATGTTCATATAGATAAAATTACATGAACATCGGCGGTGAGAAAATGCACGAAAAAACATATATCGCGATCGATCTGAAGTCGTTCTATGCTTCGGTCGAATGTGTGGAGAGGGGACTTGACGCGCTTACGACAAATCTGGTGGTGGCTGATGAAAGCCGAACCGAAAAGACTATCTGTCTCGCGGTATCTCCTTCGCTCAAAGCGTATGGGATACCCGGAAGACCGCGGCTATTTGAGGTCATAAGCAAAGTAAACCAAATAAACAATGCCCGCAGAAGGCTTACCCCGGGAAAAATGTTTTCGGGAAGGTCGGTTTTTGACGCCGAGCTTAAACGGGATCCGTATCTCGCGGTGGATTATATCACCGCTCCGCCTCGAATGGCGCTTTATATTGATTACAGCACGAGGATATACGAGATATATCTTCGTTATATCGCCCCCGAAAACATTCACGTTTATTCTGTGGACGAGGTGTTTATTGACGCTACGGATTATCTTAAAGCCTACAAGAAGACCGCCCGCGAGCTTGCGGCGGTCATGATAGGAGATGTTCTTTGCGAAACGGGGATAACCGCGACCGCGGGTATCGGCACAAATCTTTATCTCGCAAAAATCGCTATGGATATTGTCGCAAAGCATATGCCTGCCGATAAAAACGGCGTAAGGATCGCGAAGCTGAGCGAAATGAGCTATCGCAGAATGCTTTGGGAGCATACGCCCATTACGGATTTCTGGCGGGTGGGAAGGGGCATTGCAAAGCGGCTCGAGGAAAACGGAATGTTTACAATGGGCGACGTTGCGCGAAGATCGCTTGAAGACTACGCGCTTTTTTACAGGCTGTTCGGGGTAAACGCCGAGCTTTTGGTAGACCACGCGTGGGGGACAGAGCCGTGTACAATCGAAGACATCAAAGCCTATAAGCCCCGCTCAAACAGCATAAGCAGCGGACAGGTCTTGAGCGAGCCGTATCCGTATCAAAAAGCGCGTATAATTGTTCGGGAGATGGCTGACGCAATAGCTCTTGACCTGACGGAAAAGAGGCTTGTTACAAACCAAATCGTGCTTACCATAGGCTATGACGCGGAAAATATAACGGGCGGGTTTTGCGGAGAATACACCGTTGATTTTTACGGCAGACCAATCCCGAAGCACGCCCACGGAACGATAAACCTGCCGAAGAAAACCTCCTCCGCAAGGCTTATTTCGCAGGGCGCAATAACGCTGTTTGACAAGATAATAAACGAAAGCTTTACGGTAAGAAGGGTAAACATTACGGCGTGTAATATGGTCTCGGAAAATTTCCGTGATGAAAACGGCTCCGAACAGCTTACACTGTTTACCGAGGGTATGTCGGATAACAGCGACAACTCAGCCGACGAGCGGGAGCGGGAAATGCAGCGCGCCATTATCGAGATCAAGAAAAAATACGGAAAAAATGCCGTCATAAAGGCAATGGACCTTCAGGACGGCGCAACCGCGATAAGCCGAAATTCTCAGATCGGCGGACACAAAGCGTAAACCCAACGTGCGTTTTTAAAAACATCATTTATCAGTGTAAATGATTTACCATAATGTACTCCTCTTCATTTTCACCGAAGATCTCAAAACCCACTTTTTGATACATTCTTACGGCATAGTTAGCCTTTTGTACCGCAAGAGAAGCTTTTTCGTACCCGCAGCCCTTCAGAACGCACAGCATTTTTCGCATCATTTCGGTGCCTATTCCTATTCCTAATCCTCGATATTCTTTGTATAAAGAAATAGCAAATGAAGGAGTTTTATCGTCAATATGTTCGTAATCGTTCATAATGCGAACCCAGACAGCGCCCGCCGCTTTGTTATTTATCTCTGCAATTAAAGCTCTGTCGTGCTTTTGTGTTCCAAAACTATTGATATATACCTGCAATTCGGGTGTTTTCACAATTGACTTTGGCGGAGGTTCGATCCCTTCGGGGACGAAGATCGCTTCATATAAAAATTCCTCTAACAACGGATATTCCGACTCTTTTATTTCTCGTATTATATAATTCATATCCTCGTTTTCTTTAAAGAAATGCTCCTTATGTTCATTAATCAATCAAGGCTTCGGTAATAGTAAAGATACATTTTCTGAACGGAATTTTCCAGAAAGTAGTAGTGCTTTATATACGGAACAAGCAGTATCAGAAACAATACCGACAGTATAAGCGTTCCTATTTGCCGCGTCGTCAGATAAAGCGAGAGCGCGATAAGGAAAAACACTCCGAACGACATTGTAACAATAAGGTGTATCAGCCGTTCGTGCTGATAAAACTGTATTCTCTGCAAAAGCCGCGCGCGAAACTCCTCATACTCTTCCCGCGTGTGTTCAACAGCGTAAAACCGTTCCAAAAAAACGAGATACTCTCTAATTTGCTTCGTCATTTGAAAACTCCTCTAACCGCGCCGAAGCGGATTCCCATTCTTCCATTGCGCTTTCCTGAGCCTTTTGAAGCTCGTCGATCTCCGCGGACAGCTCCATTGCGCGCTGATAATCACTAAGCCCGGCAAGCTCCTCTGTTTTCGCGGAGATCTGCTCGTCCAATTCTTCGATCTGCTTTTCAAGCCTGGACACCCTTGTGTTCAGCTTTCTGCGCTCGCTTTCGCGTTCTTTTTTCTGTTTGTAGTCAAGAGCGCTGTCGGACATCTTGGGCTTATCCTCGCGGATAACGACAGCTTCGCGGTTGTGTTCGAGATAAAAATCATAGTTTCCGAGATAATTTTCCGCGCCGTTTTCCGAGAGCTTGTATACGCGGTTCGCGAGCTTGTTTATCAGATATCGGTCGTGTGAAATTACAAAAATCGTTCCGTCATAGCTTAAAAGCGCGCTTTCGAGCGCCTCGCAGGAGTTTATGTCGAGGTGGTTCGTAGGCTCGTCAAGAAGCAGAAAATTCGCCCCCGAAAGCATCAGCTTTAAAAGCGCGACACGGGCGCGTTCACCGCCCGAAAGCGCGCTTATCTTCTTGAAAACATCGTCGCCCTTGAACAAAAACGAAGCCAGCGCCGTCCTTACCGCCGTTTCGGTCATCGTCGGATATTCGTCGTGAATTTCCTCCATTGCGGTTTTTTCTTCATTCAGCCCGCGCTGTGCCTGGTCGAAATATCCGAAGCGAACTCTTGTTCCGAATTTGAAGCTTCCCGAATCGGGCGCGTATTCTCCCGTCAGAATACGAAACAGCGAGGTTTTTCCGCAGCCGTTCGCGCCGATAAGAAACACGCGTTCGCCCTTTTTTATATCAATATTTACATTTGAAAACAGCGTTTTGTTGTCGAACGAAAGCGCGATATTTCTTGTCTCGAGAACATCATTTCCGCAGCCGTCGTCACAGTGAAACGAAAATCTTATCGCGTCGGGAGCTTCCTCGGGTTTTTCGAGAGTTTTTTCGATTCGGTCTATCTGCTTTTGCTTTGAGGCAATGGTGACGTAGTTGTGCGCCTGATTCCAGCGCTTTTGCTGTTCAATGATCCCCCCGATGCGGTTTATTTCCTTTACCGCCGCTTCATATTCTTTTTTTCTTCGTTCGGCGTCCTCTTTTTTCAGTTCAAGAAAACGAGTGTAGCTGCCCTTGTAGTCACGGATCTTTTGATTTTCAAGCTCAATGGTGCGGTTTGTTACCTTGTCGAGGAAAAATCTGTCGTGGGATATCACAAGATACGCGCCCTTGTATTCAAGCAAAAACTTTTCGAGCCATTCCACCGACCGAATATCGAGGTGGTTTGTCGGCTCGTCAAGCAGCAGCAGCTCCGCGTTCGACAACAGCAGCTTCGCGAGCTGGAGCTTCGATAGCTGACCGCCGCTCAGGACCTCGGTTTTCAGTGAAAGATCGCTTTCCGAAAAGCCCAAGCCCATAAGCGCCGCGGAGGTTCGGCTTTTGTAGGTAAGTCCGCCGTTTCGCTCAAACTGCTCGGAAAGCAGCGTCCGCCGCTCGATTATTTCCGCGCTGTGGTCGCCGAAATCTATCCTGTCGTGTATCCGCGCCAGTTCAAGCTCCATATCCTCAAGTTCCGAAAAAACCGTCAGCGCCTCGTCATAAAGCGTCCTGTCGGTGTTTTTGAACGCAAACTGCTCCATAGCTCCGACCCTAATGCCCGAAGCACAGGTTATTTTTCCCGAGTCCGCCGTGAGCTTTCCCGTTATCAGCTTTAAAAGCGTTGTTTTTCCGCTTCCGTTTACTCCGATAAAACCTATTTTGTCATTTTCGTATATCTCAAAGCTTACATCGGAAAAAAGAGTCCTGTCCGCAAAAGAAATTTCAACATTGTTAAGTCCAAGAAGCATATAATCCACCGTTTAAACAAAAAGCACACGCTTCCCAAATCTTCGGGGAGTATGTGCTTTGGGAATCTGAAATTCAAAAGATTACGTGAACTCCCTCGTAAGAGAGTCCACGTCAGACTGTCGATAAATCCGCGTTTGTTTGATCTTATTCGCTCTTAAAAAGCTTTTCGGGAGAGTATTTTGTGTCAACAAGATATGAGTTCTTTTCGATGCTGTAATTCTGAGAATAAATGTCGAGATAACCCTCAAACTCATCGCCCTTTATTTCGGTAAGAATGGACTCGCGGTTTTTATCAAGCAGGTTGGTGTTTTTAGTGATGTCTGTAGCAACAACAACATAAACACAGTGATCCTCCTCGCTCGCGAATGTTACGGGGATATCGAAGAGATCCGCAGTCAAGATATATTCCATAAGATTTTCGTCAATATCGTATGATTCCGCGCCCTTTTTGAATATGGAATCAGCATCCTCGGCGTTGATCTTATCTACGCTTACGCTGTCTGTGGCTTCCTTAACATATTCCTCGAGAGTTTTGCCCTCAACAGGATCTTTGTTGTATTCATCCGCCGCCTTAGCCTTCGCGATCTCCTGTTTGGCTGCCAATTCGGCTTCATATTTTACATCAACAAAGCTTTTTCCTTCTCTGAGCATATCCACATAAGACTGTGCGCGGGCTTTAAGCGTGTCGATTCTTTCGGCGTCGGTCGTTGCATTTCCGTATTCATCGTTATACGGGATCTGAATGAGCTGTGCGGAAGCGTAGTTGTTTTTTACGTGTTCAAGGAACTCGCTCTCTGCGACAGCCTTTTCGCCGTCCTTGCCGTAAAAGGACATAAACAGCTTTGATTTAAGACTGTTTACCTCATACAGCATTTTCATGGTCTCACGGGAAATGCCTTTGTTTTCATAGTATTCGCCCAAATTATTGATGCCGTAATAGATCTGGTAAATATAGTTGTCCGTATCCCACATTTCCTTTATTACGTCCGATATTTCATTCTTGTCCTCGTTTGTAAGCGTAATATTTTTTTCCTCACAGATCCTTTGTATAGCCACAAACTGTCTGACAAGGCGAAGAGTCTCATCCTTTACCCACTCCGAGGAGGATTTGTTCTCTATCGTCTGGGCAAAGAAATCAAGCGACGAGCTTGATGATGAATCGGACGAGCTTGAATCGTTTTCGCCGTAAATTTCGTTGAGCTTGTCACAGGCGACCGCGTAGGCGTCCTGCTGATAGTAAATGTAGACGCCGTTTCTTATGTCCATTCCGTCTACTGTCATGATATAGCCGTTATCCGTACAGCCGCAGAGCGAAACAGCGAGAACTCCCGCTAAAATGACCGAAATCATTTTCTTGAAGCCATATTTCATTTTTGTTTTCCTCCTTAGAATTTAAAAGGTTGTGATTTTTTGTGTTTATTCTTATGCAAGCCGTTTTCAGTCAATTACATTATCAGAAGTAAACTGTACGGCGACAAGCGTGTTTTTGCTGTCATATCGGCTTATGACGTATATCATGGTCTTTTCCGCTTCCGCTTCTATCCCTATATTTTCGGAAAGAAAGCGAACCGAAGGCGCATAATAATCGACCGTCAGCGTATATATCCCGCCGCTCTGCGTCATTTCCGTAATAACAGGCACATAGTTCAGATATCTCAGATCCTTTACACATCTGTATAAATGGCTGTTGGAGTCGTAGGAAAATCTCATGTCCGTGCTTCCGACGGTTCTGTGTATGATCCCCGCGGATGTTCCGAAGATCTCCCTGCATGAATACTCAACGTCATATTCGGGGATAAGAAATTCTCCCGTATCGGAAAGCCTATAAGAAGAGGTATCATGGTTAAGCAAGATATTCCAGATAGAGCAGTTGATCTTTGCGGTGTTTGAAAGCTCATTTTCATTTTCAAAGGGCGCAATATCGTTTGCCACTATCGGAAGCAGAAAGCGGGTATATTCGTCTTTAAGCGAGCTTGAGCTCGTGAAATCATTTATTTTGTTTACCGTAAACAAAACCGTCGAAACAATTCCTATAACCGCCATTATGATAGTAAACAGCGCAAAAACAAAGTAAAACTTTTTCGTTCTTTTTGGCTTTGCGGCGGAGGAACGAACTTCAGACAGCGCCTTAGCGCTTTCATCTTTGATGTCCGAAGCCGTATAGCCGATGTTATTTTGTGAAAAATCGGCAGTATTTCCGTAAAAAATATCTACAGTCTCAAAATCCGATTCTTTGTCAAGCTCGTTTAAAAGCTCGTTTAATACATTTTCACGGTTTGTGTTATTTGGTTTTTTTCTGGTATTTGACATAAATCAGCCTCTAACTTGTCCGTTGCCGTTTATAAGGTATTTATATGATGTTATCTCGCGAAGTCCCATAGGACCCCGCGCGTGGAGCTTCTGCGTGGAAATTCCTATCTCCGCGCCAAGCCCGAACTCAAATCCGTCCGTAAATCTCGTCGAAGCGTTTACATAAACCGCCGCCGCGTCGATCTCGCGCTGGAATTTCTCCGCGTTTTCGGGCGACTTTGTCACAATACACTCGCTGTGACCGGTCCCGAATCTGTTTATGTGAGCTATAGCCTCCGAAACGTCCTTTACGACCTTTGACGAGAGCTTGTAGTCGAGAAACTCCGTCGCGTAATCTTCGTCAGTCGCAAGCCCTTCGACGTTTATGTGCTTTGCCGTCGCTTCGTCGCCGAGAATCTTTACCTTGCTCTGCCAAAGCTCGTCAAGCTTTTTGAAGAACGCCTGTGCAATATTCTCATGGATCAAAATGCTTTCGATGGCGTTGCAGACCGAGGGGCGCTGGGTCTTGGCGTTGTTTACGATGTTTACCGCCATGTCAACGTCCGCGCTTTCGTCCACAAACACGTGACAGTTTCCCTCGCCCGTGTGGATAACGGGTACGGTGGCGTTTTCAACTACCGTCTTGATAAGTCCGCCGCCGCCTCTCGGAATAAGCAGGTCAAGATACTTGTCCGCCTTCATCATGGCGTTTGCGGTATCGCGTGAGGTATCCTCCA
>JAFLUE010000259.1 GCA_022508945.1 Oscillospiraceae bacterium | reverse complement strand
GCATAATGCGGCAAAGTGATGAATTTTGAAATTCTATTTAAATCCGAATTTCAAATAAATATGTATGCTATGTTATTCCGTTTACAGTACTTTTCCGCGTAGCTCTTCGGCACAACGACAGCCTTAACGTTCGGAGAACCGTGAAACGGCGTTTCGGGCGGTGAGCGGTAGTTTTTGATAACCTTTATCGACTCGGGCAGTACAACGGTTTTCAGGCTTTCACAGTCCGCAAACGCCTCTCGCGCTATTTCCTCAACACCCTCGGGCAGAGTTATCTCTTCAAGCTTTTTGCATCTCTTGAAGCCCCAGATCCCGATGCGTTTTACCGACGCGGGAATATTTATCTCCTTTAAGCTTAGACAGGCGCTGAACATATAATCACCTATCTCGACAAGTCCGTTCGGCAGTCTCACACTCTCCAGCTTTGTGCTGCCCGCGAACATCTTTGACCCAACCTCCTTTACAGTATCGGGAAACTCAAACGATGTCATACTTAAACAGTACCCGAACGCGTTTTCGCCAATTCTCTCAACACTCTCCGGAATATTTACCTCCTCCAGCGATGTCATATAATAAAACGCCTTAGTCTCTATCGCCTTTATCGTATCGGGAAGAATCACCTTTTTGATCGTATTGAGAAATTCACTGCGTTCGCGCGGTATTCTTGACGCGAAGGGCGAGAACGCGCCTTCACCTATAACCGTCACCGTGTCCTTGCCGATTTTTTCGGGAACCTCGACTTCGGTCCTGTTGCCCTTATATCTCTTGATAACAAGTCCTCCATCTTCGAGCTTTTCAAAGCTCCATATCTTCTTCATGTTGGAAACAGAATTGGGATTGGCGTTGAGCTGAGCCATCATACGCTTTTCTGCGCGTTTGCGTTCGGCGGCGAGGTCGGCAGTGTTGTTCTTAAATTCCAGCAGCCACGCCGTACACTCGGTCTGTCCCTTATCTGCGGCGTATTGTATTATTTCGTCGCGCTTCTTAGGCTGCTTAAGCCAACCGTTATCCGCGCAAATTTTAAGGCACTCTACGCTGTTCTCGGTTATCGCGCCTTTCATTATTTTACTCTTTGACATTTTTGATTGATTGAAGTTGTCGAGAATAAACTTGAAAATTTCAGGATTGAAAAATCTGTACTTCTTGCGGTAATCATTGTAATTGTCGTAATAGATCGTATCCGTATAGTGCAGCTTTTTTCCGCCGAGCTGTTCAACTATCTGCGTCAATATCGGTATAAATCTATCGGTTTCAATGCGGCGTGTCAAAAAACAAAAATCCATCCAATCAAAGCTGCGTCCGTTTTCGGTCAGGTCGGCGATACGCTTTATGGTGAATTTCGCACCATACTCTTTAAGAACATCAGTAATCTCACGACTGTCGCTCATTATTGAAAAAAACAGCGCTTCACCCGGGTCGAAGCCTGCGCGCTCATGGTTTTCGCAAAGATACCGAGCTATCTCGGCACGCTCTTCTATCGGAAGCACTTTGATATTGACCTCCCCGCCTTTTCTGTCTGGAATCTTACCGGTATCATATGATATCAGAGAACGCCTGTCAACGTGACTTGAAAATTGAACGGCAGAACGCATATTCAACAGCCCGAGAGAATAGTCATACGTCCAATATCCCTGTCCTTCATCGCCCGAGTTCTTGTATTTAAATGCAGCTCCGCCCTCAACAAGCGCCCTGACATGTTCCAGACCGCGGAACCTGCAGGCAAGCCCCAGCGCATATGCCGTTTTATTGATCTCCCCGAGCTGCTTCATGATCTCGGTTACTTCGTCAGGGGATCTCAACAGCACCATGTCCTCCAGATAGTGCGATTTGTCTCTTGGCTCCATCTGTTTAAGCTCTTCCATAACAGCGTCCTCCAAAAAAGTTTTATAATTAAATTTTACAACATTATTACGCGTTTGTCAAGATTTGTAATTAGCGCTTGACAAAAACCGTTGAAAGTTGTAAAATAAAAATGTCAATGTGCGGATTTTGGGATTGTTTAAATAACGTTGACGCGAGAGGATTGATTTAAAAAGAATTTCAAAAT
>JAFLUE010000258.1 GCA_022508945.1 Oscillospiraceae bacterium | reverse complement strand
ACTTTGCGTCGGCTCCGCTGACGCAAAGTGATGAATTTTGAAATTCTATTTAAATAAAGGAGATGATATTATGAGTGACAATTACACAAAAAAGAAAGAAACGCTGGTAAAACTGTGTGTTTCGGCGATGATGGCGGCGCTTGTCTGCGTTTCGGCGATGGTTATACAGGTACCCTCTCCGCTCGGCGGATTTGTACATTTAGGCGATTGCTTTGTTCTGCTTGCGGCGTGGATCTTGGGACCTACATACGGCTTTGCGGCTGCGGCAATAGGCTCGGCATTTGCAGACCAGTTTACGGGATACGGTCATTACGTTCCCGGAACGATTCTGATAAAGGGCTTGATGGCGCTTGCGGCGGCGCATATCCTGCGCGCTTTTGTAAATAAGAGTGACAAGCTCAAAAGCGTCGGCTTTATAACCGGCGGCATTGCGGCGGAGCTTATTATGGTTGCGGGATATTATCTTTACGCGGCTGTTTTCCTCAGCAGGGGCTTTGTGGTCGCGCTGGAAAGCGTTCCGGGAAACATCGTTCAAGGGGTTATCGGAATTATAATCGGACTTGTCGTTATTGAAATTCTCGCAAAGTCGGGAGTTGTTCGTAAATACACGCCGTTTACGCTTTGATCGCATAATATACCAAAACGCTTCTCATTATGAGAAGCGTTTATTGTTAAAATGTACTTATATCTTTTTTTCTGAGGGAAAACTTTCTGAAGAAAGTTTAGTGTTTTCCGCCATAGGCGGATACTGCGCTCTCAGACGCCCTTTTAAAGACTTTTTGTACGCTCTCCTATTACTTCTTTTATCGCAAAATTCTCTCGTCACAGTACTCGCAGATGTATATATCTCCGTATTTGATAAAGCTGTGCGGGAGATATTTTTCCGTTTGAGTTACGCATTTCGGGTTTGTACAGCATACGCTGTTGTGTATCTCTCCCGTAAGAAGCGGCTTTATGCGGGGAGAGGAGTACATTATAGTTAAAATAAGCGCCATACGGACATACATCCCGTTGTGGGCCTGGCGGAAATACGCGGCGCGCGGGTCATCATCAACCTCTGTTTCGATCTCATTTACGCGGGGGAGAGGGTGCATAACGATCATATTTTTCGGCGCGTACTGCATTTTCGCTTTTGTAAGGCAGTATACGTTTTTTTGGCGTTCATATTCCTCGTCGCTGTCAAAGCGCTCGCGCTGAATTCGTGTCATATAGAGCATATCGAGGCTTCCGATAGCTTCGTCAATGGTTCTTGCTTCGGTAAATTTACACTTGTGCGAGATCAGAAAGTCCTTTATGTAAGATGGTAAAGCGAGAGCGGGAGTTGAGATAAGCACAAATTTATTGTTCGGATAGCAGGCGAGAGCCTTTACAAGCGAATGTACGGTCCTTCCGTATTTAAGGTCGCCGCACAGCCCGACAGTAAGGTTGTCCAACCGCCCAAGCTCGCATTTCAGCGTAAGCAGGTCGGTTAGCGTCTGGGTAGGGTGAAGATGACCGCCGTCGCCCGCGTTTATAACATGACAGTTCGCGCAAAGAGCCGCCGCCTTTGCGGAGCCCTCTTGGTTGTGACGCATAACGAGGATATCGGAGTAGGTACTGACTATCTTTATGGTGTCCTTGAGGTTTTCTCCCTTTGCTACGGAGGAATTGCTCGGATTATCGAAGCCGATTATGTTTCCGCCGAGCCTTATCATTGCCGCCTGAAAGCTCATTTGAGTTCGGGTAGAAGGCTCGTAAAAGAGCGTTGCCATAATTTTTCCTTTGCATTTTTCGGAATATTCCTCGGGAGCAGCCTTGATCTTCTCGGCAAGCTCCACAAGCTCGTTCCATTGCGCGACCGAATAATCGTCCATATCGATAAGGTGGTTGAATTTATTGTCCATAACAATCTCCTTTCACAACAGAGCGTTTACATTATTGTTACAATTATAACAAAAATCCTGTCGGATTTCAAGATATTTTGCAAAAAAATGTCCTCGGAAAACTCCGAGGACATTTCAGCTTGTAGAAAAAGTTCAGAACTACATAATAGAGCATTGCGAAATTTCAA
>JAFLUE010000257.1 GCA_022508945.1 Oscillospiraceae bacterium | reverse complement strand
GGACAAATGGAGGCTATCCTAGGTCACGATGACACTATAAAATCCCTTGTGGACGATATTCTTGATCATTATGAGGGTTATAGAGAAGAACTGCTGACAGGAAAGGCAATGATAGTCGCTTATTCAAGACCTATCGCAATGAAAATATACAAGCGTATTCTTGAAATTCGTCCGGGGTGGGAAGAAAAAATCGGCTTAGTAATGACTGCCTCAAACAAGGATCCCGAAGAATGGCATGATATTATCAGCGGCAAGCGTCACAAGGAAGAACTTGCGAATAAATTCAAGGACAATGATAGCCCGATGAAGATCGCTATTGTTGTTGATATGTGGTTGACAGGATTTGATGTGCCGTCACTTGCGACTATGTATGTTTATAAGCCGATGATGGGATATAATCTTATGCAGGCAATCGCGCGTGTAAACCGCGTATTCCGTGACAAAGAGGGCGGGTTAGTTGTCGATTATGTGGGAATTGCAAGCGCTTTGAAGCAGGCGATGAACGATTATACTGTTCGTGACCGCAAAAATTATGGCGATACCGATATTGCAAAGGTAGCATATCCGAAATTCTTGGAGAAGCTGCAAGTCTGCCGTGAACTCTTGCACAAGTATGATTACTCACTTTTCTTTGGCGGCAACGAGCTGACAGCAGGAAGAACAATAACAGGAGCAGCCAACTTCCTTATGGACAGAAGCAGAGAGAAAGACAGAGAAAGTTACACAAAGGAAGCTATGCTCTTAAAACAAGCACTTTCTCTGTGTTCGTCTATTGCAAAACATGATGAGCGCGATGAAGCGGCATTTTTTGAAGCTGTTCGTGTTCTCCTTATGCGTATTCTTAATCAAGGCGGCAGTAAAAAGCTGTCGCTTCCCGAAATCAATGCCAAGATCAACGAGCTTTTAAAACAGAGCATAAAAAGCGAAGGCGTTATAAATCTTTTTTCAGACAAGGAGCAGGACTTCTCGCTGTTCGACCCGAAATTCTTAGAGGAAATCTCTAAAATGAAGGAAAAGAACCTGGCTGTGGAACTGCTGAAACGTCTGATCGCGGAGCAAGTACACATATACAAACGAACAAACCTTGTACAATCAGAAAAATTCAGCGAGATCATGCAAAGCGCAATGAACCGCTATCTGAATGGCATGATCACGAATGAAGAAGTCATTAATGAGATGCTTAAAATTGCAAAGCTGATTCGTGAAGCAAAAGAGGCGGGAGAACAGTTAGGGCTGACTGCCGATGAGCTTGCTTTCTATGACGCGTTGACCAAACCGCAGGCTATCAAGGATTTTTACGAGAATGAGGAACTTATCGCTATCACAAAAGAGCTTGCGGATAAGCTCCGCAAAAACCGCACAATCGATTGGCAGAAGCGCGACAGCGCCAGAGCTAAAATGCGTATGATGATACGCAAGCTGCTGAAAGATCACCGCTATCCTCCCGAGGGTATGGACGATGCCGTAACTACGGTTATGAGCCAGTGCGAGCTTTGGGCAGATAGTATTATGATGTGATAAATGATGTAACCATGTGATATTAAGCCGATCTTTAACTAAATCGGCTAATACGTATCAAAAGCTCTTTCAATATCTCAATCACAAACTAACATCCTACCAAAAAAATTGCGATATACGCCGAGATTTACCTGCTACCAATCTAGTTTACTTTCAAGAACTTTAGCCTTGTATTTATCTACCTTGTTATACACTCAATGTACACTCGTAAAATTATTGCTGCTATCTTGGATTTAATTTCAAACTTCAATTCAGAATACTACAAAATCCCTCAAAAGTCTCAAAAACATTTCACTGCTACTGAAAATTTTGCTTGACATTCCGCAAACTTTTCAGTATAATATAGGCAGGGGTGATAATATGATATACAGAGAGCACTATATTAAACCAGTAAGGGAGTTTTATGATTCCGATCTGATAAAGATAATCACAGGGATACGTCGTTCCGGTAAGTCCGTAATCTTGGAGCAGATCATGACTGAGATCGGACAGAAAACAGACAACATCATCAGTTTGAATTTTGAGGATAAGCG
>JAFLUE010000256.1 GCA_022508945.1 Oscillospiraceae bacterium | reverse complement strand
GTTTTCGCCAAAGGATTTTACAATTCCTTTTCCCGATAAAATAACTTTTTTCATGATGCCGTTCCTTTTTCAAAGTCTGTTCACATAATCCGAAAAGAGCGATTATGCGGACAGACGCTCACAGACGACAAGCCGCTTTTTGCCTGTTTGCTTGTCGGCGTTTATTTCGTTTACAATGTGAATGTTAAAGCTTATGTTTGAAAGTCCGTTCAGCTTCAGTATTTTTCGCATATATCCGTCAAGAGCTTTCAGTATCTTCGACGAATCCGCGCCGTACCTTAACTGCGCGTTTATCTCAAAATACTTATCCGACTTCTGCACAAACTGATAGTCCAACAGCCCGTTTACGCACAAGCCCTCGATCGAAAGCGGGTGCAGAAATTCGTCCTTTCCCTCGGCATTTTTAAACCACATAATGTCCTCGCTCCTGCCGAGAATATTCTTGATTTTTGAAAACGGGCATTTATTATCATACGGCATTTTCTCGGATTTATCGGAGATTTTGTACCGTATCAGCGGCTGCGCGAAATTGTACAGACAGGTGAGATAGATGCCGCCATCGGATATTTCAATGTAATTCATATCATCAAACAGGTACATACCACCGCTTGTATCGTCCTCAACGCCGATAGCTATGGACTCGCTTGCTCCGTAAAAATTCAGTATTCTGCACTTGAAATATTTCTTGAAATATTTTCGTAAGTTTGCGCTCAGCGGCTCTCCGCAGGTGATAACTCTCTGAATATTAAATTTGTAATCGGCGGTCTGCACGAGCATTTTTATCGCCGTAGGATAGCCGATAATAATATCGGGTTTGAACTGCCTGAGCTTCCTTTGCAGCTCGTCAAGCGGCGTCTGAACATCCAGCACCAGCTTTTCAAAGCCGAGATCGTCCAGACCGTCGCCGACCGCCATTGCTCCCGCGTAGCGACCGTCCGCCGCGGCAATGTAGAGAATTTTCGGCTTTGATAATTTCAGCCTGAAAATATCGAGCATTGACATATCCCACAGCGCCGCCCTGATTATTCCGATAAGCATTGTGTCCCACGCGTTGTTGTCGTAAAGGAAATATCCGGGCTTTCCCGTGCTGCCCGATGAGTGTATCAGATGAAATTTCCCGCCCAATGTTTTCTGATCGACATTTTCGGAGCTGTCAAAGCTCCGCAGCTTTTCCTGCGTTAAATTCCGAATGGTCACTATCCTGTCAAAATTTTCCAACAGCGTTTGCTTATCCATGGTCGGAAAGCTTTCGATAGGAGCGTCGGAAATATTAAGTCTGTTGATTCCCGCGGCATTGAAGGCTTTGCGGTAATAGGGCGAATGATCATACGCATAAATCAGCATTTCCCGAAGCCGCTTTTGCTGCATTTTCCGAATAACACTTCTCGGCAGTTTGGCGTTAAGCTTTGCCGCGGCAAGCTTTAAAACCAGATTTGTAAAGGTCATAGTTCGCTCCTTTTATTTTAGAATCGCGAAAAATCACTCATTTTGTTCGCTATCCAAACTACAAAGGCTTCGCCTTTATAGTGTTTTTTCGCTCAATTGATCTTAAAAGTGTATTTCTTTCCGTAATTTTCTCTGTGGCAATAAACCGCTTCGCCCGTGGTCTGGTTGAAAACCGCGCTCCACTCGGTTGTTTCGCCGTCGTGGTAATTGTGTTTTGAAACGCTTTCGAGAGCGTTCATAACATCGTCGGCGGTAAAAATATTTTTATCCGAAAGCGTTTGCATAAGAATATCGTAACGCTCGTGGGACTGCTGTGTTCCTTTACCTTTTTTATTGCCCTCGGCAAAATAGAAGTTTGTGACAACAGGCGTTTCGGTAACTATCATTTCGCCGTTCAGATATTCAATTGCGACACATTTTCCGTTTGCGTCCGCGACAGCAAAATGCACCGTAAGTCCCTTTGAGGCGTGCATATCGTACTGCCCTAAAAGCTCTATCGCCTCGTCAACATCGGCGGCATTGTCAAGCAGCAGACGAACCGCGGTAGTGGTGGTAATATCGGGCTTGTTTGTTTTCTGATTAACGCTTTCGTTGTCCTCGATCATATTGACCGAAACGCATAAGCCTTTTTCGTTC
>JAFLUE010000255.1 GCA_022508945.1 Oscillospiraceae bacterium | reverse complement strand
TGGGGCATTAGCGCAGTTGGGAGCGCATCACACTGGCAGTGTGGGGGTCAGGGGTTCGAATCCCCTATGCTCCACCAGTTGAAAAGTCCCCTCGGCAAAGCCGAGGGGACTTTTCAACTGGTGGGATTTTAATTTGAATTCCAAATTTCTCACTTGACTGCAAGCTTCGCGCCTTCGGCGCTCCGCTTAGCAACCAAGTGGAAACTGATCGAAATTCCTGCCAATATATAATGTTGCTTTTGTCGAAAAAATCTTTTTTGTAAAGGTTAACCTCAAAGGCTTCCGTCTGCGTCGCTTTGCGAATTGACAGCGTAACAGAATGTTATGAGTACTTTTTTTGCACAATTTTTTTCGCGGTCGGAGCGACCGCGATTTCGCTTCTTTCGTTCGCAAAACCGAATAAATCGCGCGGGGTTTTATAGACCAATGATTTGTGGTCATATTATCATCGAACTATAAAGGAGAGCATAAAATGCTGACAACACAGGCAACTCCCGAAATGATTGAAGAATGGAAACGGGTATTTGACAAATATCATGACAGCTTGAAGCCAAATCGAAAGAGCGGAAAGGAAGTAAATGATTATTTCCGCCGCAAATATTTTCCTGAGAAATTTGATTCCACGTCCTTTTGTGATGTTGTAAAGCTCAACATTATGGAAAACGAGCCTATAAGAGAAAAATTGCCGAAGGGTGAAGATCCTCAGATCGTGACATACAAAATGAAAGAGGATTCTATTGTTGCGGGAATTGATCTGGTTACGGGATTTTTTCATATTGAAGGCGAGAATATTGACAAAGTGGCAGAGATTTATGACAATCTTTTTTTGTACAGAGGATTAGATGAAACCGATTTGAAAAATTGCTTTTTAGTGGCAGAGTATGTCCGACTTTCCAAAGGTATAACTATTGAATAGGCATTGTTCTCGGTGTTCCGGAAACGGCTGCCGAGGATTTTTGCAAGTCAATTTAAAAAACTTTCAAAAAAATGAAAAAGCCCTTGAAAAATACGCGGAAAAGTAGTATTATAATTGTTATAAGGAATACGAAAATGAAGTTAGCGGCGGTTTTCCGTCAAATTTTTTCGCGGAGGTAGTGAAAATGGGCGATAATCTTCTGAAAACCATTGAGGAAATGATGCCGAAATTTTCAAAAAGCCAGAAGCTGATTGCAAATTTTATTCTTGAGCATTATGAAAAAGCGGCTTATATGACAGCTTTAAGGCTCGGTCAGACTGTGAATGTAAGCGAATCTACGGTCGTCAGATTTGCGCTCGAGTTAGGCTTTGAGGGTTATCCTCAGCTTCAGCGGTCGCTTCAGCATCACATAAAAAACCGCCTTACCGCAATTCAGCGTATGGATGTTACGCGCACGAGGATAGGTGATGAAGACACGCTGAGCGGAGTTTTGAATCAAGATGTTGACAGGATACGCAAAACGCTCGAGATGGTTGACAGAGAGAGCTTTGAAAACGCGGTCACGCTTATCAATACCGCAAAGAACATCTATATTCAGGGGGCGATGTCCTCGGGGGTGCTGGCGAGTTTTATGCACTATCATCTGAGGCTTATTGCGGACAACGTTACGCTTGTCGGCTCGGTAGGAGTAAGCGAGCTTTATCAGCAAATGATCCATATAGGTGAGGGAGATCTGCTTATCGCGATGAGCTTTCCAAGATATGCGAAAAGCACGATCGAGGCGTGCAGATTCGCTCACGGAGAGGGCGCGCAGATAATTGCGATCACCGATTCGGAAAGCTCGCCGCTTGTGAGCATTGCTAAAACAAGGCTATATGCGTACTCGGATATGGTTTCGTTTGTAGACAGCTTGGTAGCGCCCATGAGCCTTATCAACGCCCTTATCGCGGCAGTCTCCGCGTCGAAGAGGTGCAGGGTCGAGCAGACGTTCGCAAAGCTTGAGGGGCTTTGGGAAAGCAACGATGTATACAAAAAAGATGTTTGAACAAGTGGTTGGGGCAATGCCGAAAAAACGCGGTGTTGCCCTGTTTGATAAATAATAAGCGTTAAATCGGAATTTAAAGACAAAAAATACAAAAAGTCTTTGGGAAAGGGGTCTGGGGAAAACCCTTTCTTCAGAAAGGGTT
>JAFLUE010000254.1 GCA_022508945.1 Oscillospiraceae bacterium | reverse complement strand
AGCGTTTATTGGATAGCGCAGCTTTGCTGCGCGGTTTTGAAATTTCTTTTTAAATCAATCCTCCAAAACAACGCAGTTTAAATAATCCGCCAAAACAACGCAGTTTAAATAATCCGCCAAAACAACGCAGTTTAAATAATCCTCCCGAAATACCGCTCGATCTGCCGCTTTGAGATCTGAGTTATAATGGGTCGTCCGTGCGGACAATAGCGGATATTGCTGTCGCGAAGAACCGTTTTCGCAAGGTACGTAAGCTCCGCGATGCTCTGGATCTCGTTTGCGCGTATGCTTGCCTTGCACGCCATTGTATGAAGGGCATCGTCAAAAAGCGCACCCTCGGCGTTTCCATTTCCCGAAGCGAGTATCTCCGCAACACTCTGGAGCAGATCCTCCGGATCACAGCCCTCAAGAGACTGAGGAACGCCCTCAACAAACGCTTTGCCGTCTTCGTCAAGCTTTACGAGTATTCCGACGTTTTCAAGCTCTTGTTTAAAACACTTTACCGCTTCAAACTCCTCCGCGCTCAAAAAAACAGCGCACGGCTCGATCAGAAGCTGCCCGTGGATATCCGTTCCCCGTTTGAACCGCTCGAAATTGATCCGTTCATGAGCGGCGTGTTTGTCAATAAGGATAAGTGTTTCCTCGCTTTCACAAACGATATATGTTTTGAATAGTTCGCCTATTACCCGAATATCCGCGTTGTTTTCGGCTTTTTTTTCATAAGTCTCGGGCTGATCGCCTTCGGCAGCATCGGAAATGCTCTCCGATTTTGGCTCGCGCTTTTCAAACGACTTTTCGGACAAGAACGAAAACCCGCTTAAATTCGGCTGAACATCGTGTATTATCCGCGGCTCAGGCTTTAAAAACGGCTCTTCGTTTTTATCAGCAGATTTTATTTCATTTCCGGAAAGCGTGGGCTGTACGGCGTTTATTTCATCAAACGGCTTTTTGTAAAAGCTCTCGGGAGATGGCTTCGGCTTCGGAACGGAATATATCTCCTGACCGACAGAGACCCTCTCGGTCGGTATATGAACAGTGGAAACAACGTCTTCCATGCCCTTTTCATTCGACAGCTTTATTTCGCGGCTCTCGTCATAACCCGTAAGCGCGTTTTTGACCGCAAAATAAATCGCGTCAAATACCGCCTTTTCGTTTGAAAAGCGAACCTCGGTCTTTGCGGGGGAGATGTTGGCGTCAAGAAGCGCCGGATCTAAGTTTATACATAAAACACAGGCGGGAAATTTTCCGACCATAATGCTGTTTTTGTACGCCTCTTCAATAGCCGCACAGCAAAGCGGGCTTTTTACGCTTCTTCCGTTTACGAAAAAATTCTGCATTGTGCGGTTTGATCTTGAAAAAAGCGGCGAGCTTACATAGCCCGTTACTCCTATCTCACGGTAAATATTTTCCACGGGGATAACGGACGCCGCGAATTGCTTCCCAAAAACCGCGTGAATTGCGCTGTAAAAGCTTCCGTCGCCCGAGGTGAAAATCGTCTGTTTTCCCTCGCGGATAAAGCGGAACGAGATATCGGGGTGTGAAAGCGCGAGCTTTTCCACTACGTTTGCTACGTAGTTTCCCTCGGTAACGTCCTTTTTGAGGAATTTTAGCCGCGCGGGAGTGTTGTAGAACAAATCACGAATTATTATCGTCGTTCCTTCCGCACAGCCGATCTTGTCGTATTCGGTCGGCTCCGTTCCCTCTAACTTATATGAAACACCGAGCTTATCCACCGCCCTTCGGCTTACCGCTTCGACTCTTGACACCGCGCATACCGACGCCAGAGCCTCTCCGCGAAATCCGAGCGTGTTTATGTTTTCAAGGTCCTGTGCGGTAAGCACCTTACTTGTCGCATGGCGCATAAACGCCAGCGGCATATCCTCGTAAGAGATACCGCAGCCGTCGTCCGTTACTCTCATATATGAGATCCCGCCATGCTTTATTTCTACGCTTATTGTCCGCGCGCCCGCGTCTATCGCGTTTTCGCAAAGCTCCTTTATGACCGACGACGGGCGCTCTATTACCTCGCCTGCCGCGATAAGCTCGTAAACGCTTTTGTCAAGCTGATTGATCTTAGGCATTTTTTCTCCTTATTTAAATAAATTTCAAAATTCACGACTTGGCGGCAGCAGAGCTGCCGTCA
>JAFLUE010000253.1 GCA_022508945.1 Oscillospiraceae bacterium | reverse complement strand
AAACGAAAACGACCTGGTTTACCTTTCCGTAGAACTCGTCGAAATTCAGCGGTCGGTTGTCATAAGCGCATGGAAGTCTGAAGCCGTAGTCAATAAGGTTTTTCTTTCTCGCGACGTCTCCGCCGTACATTCCCCTGACCTGCGGCAGCGTAACGTGACTTTCATCGACCATAAGCAGAAAATCCTCGGGGAAGTGGTCTATAAGCGTAATGGGAGTGCTTCCGGGCGGTCTTCGCGCCAATACCCGCGAGTAGTTTTCGACGCCCTTACAGGTGCCTATTTCGCGGAGCATTTCCATATCGTATCTCGTGCGCTGTTCGATCCTCTGAGCCTCTATAAGCCTGTTGTTGTCCTTAAAGAACTTTATGCGCTCCTCAAGCTCGTTTTCAAGCTCATTAAGCGCCTCTTCCATCTTGTCCTTTCCGATGATATAGTGAGAAGCGGGGAAGATCATGGCATGAGCGAGGGTTCCGCGAATATTTCCCGTAACCACCTCAAATTCCGAAAGCCTTTCGATCTCATCTCCGAAAAATTCAACTCTGACCGCTGTTTCGCTTGTGCTTCCCGCGGGGAAAATTTCTATCGTATCTCCGCGAACGCGGAATTTGTTTCTGATAAAGTTAAGCTCGTTTCTCTCATACTGCATTTCCACAAGCCGCTTTATTATCTCGTCGCGCGATATTTCCATACCCTCGCGAAGCGACAGCGTGTTCGAGCGGTAATCATCCGGCGAGCCGAGCGAGTATATGCACGAAACGCTTGCTACAATGATAACATCGCGCCTTTCCGCGAGCGAAGCCGTAGCCGAATGACGCAGTCGGTCTATCTCGTCGTTTATGGCGCTGTCCTTTTCGATATAAGCGTCCGTTGAGGGAATATACGCTTCGGGCTGGTAATAATCGTAGTAGCTCACAAAAAACTCAACGGCGTTTTTTGGGAAAAACTCGCGAAACTCAGCGCAAAGCTGAGCCGCCAGCGTTTTGTTATGCGCCAATACAAGCGTAGGCTTGTTTACATTTGCGATAATATTCGCCATCGTGAAGGTCTTTCCCGAGCCTGTAACGCCAAGCAGTGTCTGCTCCTTGTCTTTGCGAAGTATCCCCTCCGACAGCGCCGCGACAGCCTGCGGCTGGTCTCCGGTTGTTTTGTATTCCGAATGAAGTTCAAACTTTTCCATAGTACTCCCGAAAAGATATATTTAAGAATTAAAAACGTTCACTTATAATTGTACAAGTGAACGCGAATTTTGTCAATAGCTTTTTCAATTGTTTTTCAGACAATACCGATCCAAAACACTTATGCTGTTTGGAGCGATCTAACCCCACAGATCCCCGAGAAGCTTTGAGCGGCGCATTGAAAGACAGCCGTCGTTTCCGATAATAATATGGTCTAAAAGATCAATATTAAGCGGCGTTAAGGTTTCCGCGATCTGTCTTGTGTATCTTACGTCATTGTTTGAAGCGACAGAGGGCGCGTTTGGGTGATTATGAACAAGAATTAAAGAGCTTGCGTTTACATTGAATGCTTTCAGCAGGACCGCTCTCATATCTATATTCACAAGGCTGAACTCACTCCCCGCCATATTCATACAAGCAAGAAGATATCTCCTTTTGTCAAGCATGATAAAGTGACAGGATTCTTTGTCTGTGATCGGAAAGAATTCCTTACAGAATCTTATCACGCTGTCGATGTTTTCGAGCCTTATGGTCGGTTCCTTACGCATACCGATACCGTCAACGATATCTCCCAAAAAATTCAGAAGAACGGCGGTAGTTTCGCCTATGCCCTCAATTTCGGTCAATTCATCCTTGTGCGCGCACAATACATCTTTAACGGAACCGAATTTTTTGATAAGACGATGGCTCAGTTCATTTGTGTTGCATCTTGAAAAGGCGAAAAACAACAGTATTTCAAGGATCTCGTGTTCTTCGAGAGAATTAAATCCATTTTCGAGATATTTCTTTAACAGCCGCTGCCTGTGTCCTTTGTGCAAATTCTTTTCATTTTGCATACATTCATCCACCGTCAAAAAAACGGAGAGCCAAAACTCCCCGATCCGCAAAAATATACATTCCAAGAAATCAAGAAGCACCGTAACAAAAGCTTTTGGTACGCCCGATGCGATTCGAACGCACGACACATAGCGT
>JAFLUE010000252.1 GCA_022508945.1 Oscillospiraceae bacterium | reverse complement strand
AATTTCTTTTTAAATAAATCCGTCAAAACAACGTTTTTGGGTTTTTCTACAAGCTGAAGAGAACCCGAGGTTCCCTCTTTTTTTTCAGTCGCGTTCGAGAGCGGTTATTCCCGAGCGAACCATTTTGACTATCCCGAAAGGCTTCAACAGGTCAATGAAACTGTCTATCTTTGCGGATTCTCCCGTAAGCTCGAGCATAATGCTGTCCTTTGCCACATCAACGGGCTTTGCGCGGTAGAGATTCGCGATCTCGATAATTTTATGCCTGTCATCCGCGGATTTTCCCGCACGTATAAGAATATGCTCGCGCGTTACGGCGTCTTGTAAGATCTTGACTTCCCGAATGTCATACAGCTTCATGAGCTGATTTTTTATCTGTGTAATTATCTTCAGATCTCCCGCCACAACGATCGTAAATCTTGAGATAGTGTTATCTTCCGTTTCCGCCGCGTTTATGCTTTTTATACTGAAGCAGCGGCGGCTGAAAAGTCCGGCAACGCGCAGAAGCACGCCGTTGTTGTTGTTTGCTTTAACCGAAAGCACATATTCCTGTTCCATATTACGCCTCCAAATCAATCTCTGTTATGGGGTCTACAACAGGCTTTCCCGCGGGTATCATCGGCAGAACATTTATATCCTTGTCGATCTTTACTTCAACCATAACAGGCGCGGTTTTCGAGATCTCGAGCGCCTGCTTTAAAACAGGCTCGATATCCTCGTTTTTCGAGATCACAAAAGCCTTTATCCCAAACGCCTCGCCGAGCTTTACATAGTCGATATAACGGTTGTCGAGCGTTGTTTGTGAAAAATGCTTGTCATAGAAAAGACGCTGCCATTGACGGACCATTCCGAGAACATTGTTGTTTATTACGATCTCAATTATCGGTATTTTGTGAGCATACGCGGTTATCAGCTCGTTTAAGTTCATCGCGAAGCTTCCGTCGCCCGCAATGTTTACAACTGTTTTTTCGGGACAGCCGACCTTTGCGCCTATAGCCGCGCCAAGACCGAAGCCCATTGTCCCAAGACCGCCCGAGGAAATAAAGCTTCTCGGATTTTTAAACGAATAGTATTGCGCCGCCCACATCTGATTCTGACCGACCTCTGTTACGATAACGGCTTGTGCGTTTGTAAGCTCATTAAGCTTTCCTATAACCGCCTCGGGGGTTACGGGGAATTCGGCGGTGCCTTTCTGAACAGGCTCACCAAACTCCTTCGAGATGATCTCGTCCGTCCATTCGTTTTTCTTCTGAGAAAGCTTATCGCAAAGCTGTCCCAAAACCTTCTTTACGTCGCCCTTTATCGCCGTGTTGACTCCGACGTTTTTATTGAATTCCGCGGGGTCGATGTCTATATGGATTATCTTCGCGTTTCTGCCGAAAACGGCGGGTTCGCCGATAACTCTGTCGGAAAAGCGTGTTCCTATTCCGATAAACAGATCGCACTCATTGAGCGCCGCCGCGGCTTTAACCGTTCCGTGCATACCGAGCATACCGATATAGCGTCTGTTTTTCTGGTCAAACGCGCCCTGACCCATAAGCGAGCAGGAAACAGGCGCGTCGCAAAGCTCCGCAAGCCTCGCCAGCTCGTCCTCAGCCTCTGCCGAAACAACGCCGCCTCCCGCGTAGATATACGGCCTTTTGGAGTCTTTGATAAGCTCGGCGGCTTTTTCTATATCCTCGTCGCTTGCACACTCGGCTTTTTCGGGAACCGATTTTCCCAAAGGAGAGTATTCGGTTTGCGCGCCTGTAATGTCCTTCGGAATATCAATAAGAACAGGACCCTTTCTGCCGCTGCCTGCGATCTTGAACGCGAGGTGTATCGTTTTCGCGAGGTCTTCCACGTTTTTTACGATAAAATTATGCTTTGTTATTGGCATAGTAATGCCTGTCGTGTCAACCTCCTGGAAGCTGTCAAGCCCGAGCAGTCCACAGGAAACATTTCCCGTGATCGCTACCAGCGGTATTGAGTCCATGTAAGCCGTAGCGATACCCGTGGTAAGATTTGTCGCTCCGGGACCCGACGTAGCTATCACAACTCCCGTTTTACCCGTAGCTCTCGAATATCCGTCAGCCGCGTGACAAGCTCCCTGCTCGTGAGAAGTAATGATATGACGGATCTTGTCGCTGTATTTGTAAAGGCTGTCGTAAATATTAAGCACAGCTCCGCCCGGATATCCGAAAACGG
>JAFLUE010000251.1 GCA_022508945.1 Oscillospiraceae bacterium | reverse complement strand
TATCCCGTGTTGGCGGAAACGCGCAGATTAAGGCGATGAAGAAGGTTTCGGGTACGCTTAAGCTTGACTACTCACAGTATCGTGAGCTTCAGTCATTCTCGCAGTTCGGCTCGGATCTCGATCAGGACACGAAAAACCGTCTTGCTAAGGGCGAGCGTATAGTTGAGGTCCTTAAACAGGATCAGAACTCTCCGCTTGAGGTTGAGGAGCAGGTTGTTATAATCTACGCGGTTGTAAACAACTTCTTAGCTTCCATTCCGCTTCCGAAGATAAAGCAGTATCAGAAGGATCTGCTCGACCATATCAAGACAACAAAGCCTGAGATCCTTACGGATATCAAGCAGACAAAGGTCATTTCTTCGGAGAACGAGACGGCGTTGAACGAAATTCTTTCAAGCTTCGCCGCTACTTACGAATGATTTAAAGGAGTGCTATTTATGAAACAGGCTTCTTTTGTACTCAGCATAGTCGCTACGGTTTTTTCCGTTGTTGCAGGACTTGCGGTGGCTTGGCTGTACCTTGAAAAAAGGGTCAAATATATCACCACAAACGACAATGTATGATGTTTTAAAATTTTAGGGGGTGATATTATAGCAAGCGGAAATATGAAAGCCATAAAGCGCCGCATAAAGTCCGTCGGCTCCACAAAGCAGATAACGAAGGCGATGCAGCTTGTGGCTTCGAGCAAGCTTCGTAAGGCGAAGGTCAGAGCTGAGCAGGCGCGTCCGTACTTTAACGAGCTTTACAGGTCAATGTGCGAGATCGCTTCGGGCAGAAACATCCAGACGATTTTTACCGAAAAGCGAGAGGTCAAGCGCAGACTGTTTATCGTAGTGGCGGGCGACAGAGGTCTTGCGGGAGGATATAACTCCAACGTGCTTAAAATGGCAGCCGCGGCTCATAAGGACGACGCGGAAAAGCCGATGATAATCGCGATCGGAAGAAAGGCTGTCGAGTATTTTGCGAAGCGCGGCTATGAATTGGCGGCGTCCTACGCGAACATTGCGGAAAATATAAAGCCCAATACCGCGCAGGATATCGCAAATATCGCGATAGATCTGTATACAAGCAAAAAGGTCGACGAGGTCGATGTGTTTTATACGATGTTTGTTTCGTCAATGTCACAGCAGCCCCAGAGCATGGCGGTTTTGCCAATGACAACGACAGAGCTTGAAAATACCGTGGAAATTACATACGACCCTTCTCCCGAAGCAGTATTCAACAGGATCGTGCCGAGATTTACCGCGTCGCTTATACAGTGTGCGGTTGTCGAAAGCTACGCGTCGGAGCAGGGCGCAAGACGAACGGCAATGGAAAACGCAACCGACAACGCGGACGCTATGACCGAAAGCTTGTCGCTGTTGTATAACCGTGCGCGTCAGGCAAGCATAACGACGGAAATTATCGACATAGTTTCCGGTGCTTCAGCGCAGGGATAATTCTAAGTTCGGTATAAAACCGTTCTTAACAGAGCAAGGATTTGCTTTAAACCTCTAAGCATTTAACAGGAGGAAATTTTAAAAAATGACAAAACAGAACATAGGCACTATCGCCCAGGTTATCGGCGCGGTTTTAGACATAAGATTTTCGCCGGACAGCCTGCCGAATTTGCTTAACGCGATAGAGATCGACAACAACGGAAAGAAGCTTGTTGTCGAGGTTGCACAGCATATCGGCGACGATGTTGTGCGCTGTATAGCAATGGGCAGCACAGACGGTCTTGTCAGAGGAATGGAAGCTGTCGATACGGGAGCGTCGATAAAGGTCCCCGTAGGCGAGCAGACGCTCGGACGCATCTTCAATCTTCTCGGCGAGGCGGTTGATAATAAGCCCGAGCCTCAGACAGAGGAGCGCTGGGAAATTCACAGAACCGCTCCTACCTTTGAGGAGCAGGGCGCGTCCAAAGAGGTTCTTGAAACGGGAATTAAGGTCATCGACCTTATCGCTCCGTACCTCAAAGGCGGAAAAATCGGTTTGTTCGGCGGCGCGGGCGTTGGAAAAACGGTTCTTATCCAGGAGCTTATAAACAACGTCGCAAAGCAGCACGGCGGTATCTCCGTATTTACGGGAGTAGGAGAGCGTACCCGTGAGGGTAACGACCTCTACCGCGAGATGACCGAGTCGGGAGTTATAAACAAGACCGCTCTCGTATACGGTCAGATGAACGAGCCGCCGGGAGCGAGAATGA
>JAFLUE010000250.1 GCA_022508945.1 Oscillospiraceae bacterium | reverse complement strand
AACCGCGTGAAATTTTTTCTTCTGAAAAAATTTCACGCTTTTTGAAATTCGCGAACCTATATTGCGCGGTTGGTTTATCTAACCTCTATCAGCCGCAGCCCTTACAGCCCGCACAGCTTCCCGAACATTCGGCAGAAGGCGGCGCCGACGGGCAGGTCTCGGGGTCCATTCCCTCAACGGAGTATGTGAGGATAGTGTTTATCTCGCTCATAAGCTTGTCCATACCCTGCTTTGCAACAGTGAACAGCGCCATATTTTCGTTTGTCATTACCTTTTCATAAGCCGCCTGCATTTTTACATTAAGCTCTCTTACCTTTTCTTGGTCGGCATCTTCCTTTCCGCTTTCCATTGCATAATTCTGACGGATAAGGTTAAACTCGCCGATGAGGTTCTGAAGCTCCTCGTCCGCGTCGTTTGCCTCCTTCGCCTTTGCATAAGCGATATATCGCTCGTCCGCCTGAACTACCTTTCCCAATGCTCTTGCCGCTTCAATTACTGTCATAATGCTTCTCCTTTTCTTTTTAAATTATTTTTCCCACAAGCATCCACTCGAATGCCTGTTCAATCAAAACGTCAACAAACTGCCCTATAAGCTGTTCGCCGCCGTAAAAATCCACAATAACGCCCTGCGGAGTTTTACCCGTCAGCATCTCGGGGTTGCTTCTACCGCGTCCCTCGCACAATACGCGAAAGGTCTTTCCGACATACTTTTTGTACATATCTCTGCCTATTTCCGCCTGAACACAAAGCAGCTCGCGAAACCACTTTCCCTTTTCCTCCTCGGAGATCGGGTCGGGCATATTTTCTGCCTTCGTGCCTTTTCTGAGACTGAAAATAAACGTATAAAGCGAGTCGAATCTTACCTCGCGCAAAAGCGACAGCGTCTCTTGAAAATCCTCGTACATCTCCCCCGGAAAACCCACTATTATATCCGAGGTAAGCGCCGCGTCGGGGATCTTTTCACGTATATATTCGACGATCCCGAGATAATGCTCTCTGGTATAATGCCTGTTCATAAGCCCAAGTATGCGCGAGCTTCCGCTCTGAACGGGCAGGTGGAAATGTCTTGTGACCTTTTCACACTCGGCTATCGTGTCGATAAGCTCTTTTGTAGCGTCCTTCGGGTGGCTCGACATATAGCTTACGCGAAACTCCCCGGGAAGCGCGTTTATCTCCCTCAACAGCTCCGAAAAGCTTGTACCAAGTTCTTTTCCGTATGAATTGACGTTCTGCCCAAGCAGCCACAGATCCCTTGCTCCGTCTTCGACCACCGCTTTAACCTCGGCGATTATATCCGCCTTTTCACGCGAGCGTTCACGTCCGCGTACATACGGCACAATACAGTAGCTGCAAAAGTTGTTACAGCCGTACATGATAGGGATGCTTGCGGAAATTTTGCTCTCGCGCCTTATGGGAAGCCCCTCCGCAATAACCCCGTCACACTTCGGCACGGAAAACACCCTCTTTTTTTCGCTCAGTTGTCCGAAAATAAGCTCGGGCAGGGTATGCAGCGCGTTTGTGCCGAAAACGAGGTCAACGTGCGGAAAGCTTTTTTTGATTCGGCTTACGATATGCTCCTGCTCTGTCATACAGCCGCAGACAGCTATTATCATATCGGGATTTTTAGCCTTGTTGTGTTTTAAAGCTCCGAGGTTTCCGAAAACTCTGTCCTCGGCGTTCTCGCGCACAGCGCAGGTGTTGAAAATAACAACATCCGCGCCCTCGGGACTCTCCGAAAGCCCATATCCCATCTCCAAAAGCATTCCCTTTATTTTCTCGCCGTCGCTTACGTTCTGCTGACAGCCGAACGTATGGACATGGGCTATTGGCAAAGCCTCGCGTCCTTCGGATATTTCTCTTACCTTTTCGGAAAACGCCCGCTGGCGCGCCGTTTCCTCGGAAGAAATCTTTATCGTCATATAATATTATACCCCTTATTTAAGTAGAATTTCAAAATTCATCACTTTGTGACAGCAAAGCAGCCGCAAAGTGAGAACCACGTAAAATTTTTGAAATTCGATCACGACCACTGCGCGGTTTCAATCAAATAATTTCGTAACCGCAAAATATTCATAAGCGAAATTTGAAAAAATCGGCAGATGTGGCGCAGCGTAGCTGAGCCACATCTGCCGGAAGGCTGTATATAAAGTTGTCTATCCCGAATTTATTTAAATTTGAAATTTCAAAAC
>JAFLUE010000025.1 GCA_022508945.1 Oscillospiraceae bacterium | reverse complement strand
GGGACTTTTTGTTTCCCAGATGGAAATACGCCAGACCATAAAGGACAAGGCGGGAGCTTGTACGTTTGTAATAAGCAACGGCTACGACATTGTTTCCGGAAGCTTTAAGGACGAGATCGCAGACAATTTTCCGCTTGGACAAACTGTTGAAGCGGGCATTGGGTATACTACGCCTGTTTATATGTTCAAGGGCTTTGTGACGGATGTAAGCTTCACCTTTGAAAGCGGAAGTCCTCCCGGAGTAAGGATCACCTGCAGCGATATACGCTCGCTGATGATGCAGGGAAACCTGAACGCAATGCCGCCCGTGGCAAGCTTTCCGCTGATGATACCGTTGATAATGTGTATGTACACATCTATCCTTAATATGAAGATCGTCTTCTATGACACATGGAATATTCTGGAGGATTTCAGGCAGAACACCAATGATTTTAATTATCTGTACAGCTATGGATTGAAAAGAGGCTACGAGTTTTTTGTCCTGGGAGAGTATTGCTATTTCAGAAAAAAGTGGGAGAACACAGCGCTGCTTATGCATCTGAAATGGGGCGAAAGCATTATGAGCTTTAACCGCGCCACAAGCTATTCCTCAAATAAGCTGAGCGGCTCGCTGAGCGGTCTTTTAAGCTTTATTCCTTTTTTTTCGGACAATATGCTGACTCCTCAGGGGTATCCTCACAAAACGGCAACGCCGCAAACTCCGCAGATACAAGTAGACACCTCCGAAGCCAAAAATACGCTTGATCTTATCAATATTATGATGACAAGCCTGCATAATGTTGGAAATAATATGGCGTCAGGTTCGGTGAAGTGTGTGGGTATTCCCGAAATGATCCCGGGGCGTTATATACGGCTTACGGGACTTGATAGAAGATTTTTTGACGGAGATTATTACATTGAGGAAGTAACACACAATTTTTCCTCGGGAGGATATGTGACCTCGTTAGAGATAGGCTCGGGAAAGTAACCTGACCGCTTTTGCGGAAGACTAACCGAAAAGAGGGACAAGATGCTGGACGATATCGCAAAAATGCTGATAAACGATGACCCAAAGCAGCCGTATATTATGCTGGGAACGGTTATCGCAAATTATAATCCTCTGAAACCCGCCTGTGTTCAGGTCTCTCTGAGCGGAAAGCCTGTCGGGATGGGTATTACAGCATGGGCAAAGGTCATTATGCCTGCCGCATCCAACGGAAGCGGTATCTACAGTCTGCCCGATATCGGAGATCATGTGGTGGTGGCGTTTTTGGACGGAGAGATCGATTCTCCCGTAGTCATCGGCTCATTGTACAACGGGACAGCGCTTCCGCCCGCGGAAGCCATGACCCCGCTCAATAATATAAAGGAGCTTAAGACAAAGCTCGGAAATAAAATAAAAGCCGACGATCTGAAGGGAATAGAAATAAAATCGGTCACGGGACAGAAGCTTGAACTCAGCGATACGGCATTGTCGGCGAAGCTTAGCGATCCGACGGGACAAACAAGCGCGGAAATAAAAAACGGTGTTCTTACGCTTAAAGGTTTGGCGGGAGTTAAAATAAAATCAGGCTCTTGTGAGATAAGTCTTGACGGAGCTTCTCAAGCCGTTACGATAAAAGGGCTTAGCGTGTCGGTCGAGGCGGTTCAGGGTCTTACGTTAAAAGGAATGCAGCTAAACCTTAACGGGCAGATAATTTCCGTATCCGCAAACGCGCAGCTTGATCTTAGCAGCACCGGCGCAACAAATGTCAAGGGCAGTATTTTGAAGCTTAATTAGGCGGTGATATTTTGGACGATCATTCATTTTTGGGAAACGGCTGGAGCTTTGAGGTCATGCCTGATCCCGTTACGGGAAGGATCCGTATGTGCGGCGGAGAGGACGATATAGCTCAGGCTATACGGCTGATTTTAAATACCAAGCGGGGAGAACGCGTTATGCGCCCCGATTTCGGCTGTCGGCTTTGCGATTTCGCATTTGAATCCTTTTCACAGTCCGTGCGTTCGGAGATGAAAGAGGAAATAAAATCCGCGCTTATTATGCACGAGCCAAGGATAAGCAATATAGAAGTCACGATCGACGATATCGCGCCCGAGGGTCGTATTGTTCTTAATATAAGCTATGTTGTAAGAACAACGAATAATCCGTATAATCTGGTATTTCCGTTTTATATCGAGGAGGGCGGCAGTGGCTTATAAAGGAATCCCCAAAATTGACGGCCGCGGTTTTGAGGATATTATGGATGAGATCTCACGTCTTGCAAAAAAGTACACGCCGGAATGGAAATTCTCTCCCGATGATCCCGACGCGGGAACCGCGCTTGCCGGTATTTTTGCGCGGCGAACGGCGGAGACCATAGAAAAGCTTAATCAGACTCCGCTTAATCATCGCCGCAAATTTTACAATATGCTTGGCGCGCAGGCGCTTCCCGCTGTGCCGTCTTCGGGTTATATACAGTTCAGGCTCAGCGGTATAAATAAAGAATGCATTTTTGTGAAAGAGGGCTTCAAGCTTTTTTCTCCCGTTATTGATGAACAAGGCACGAGGCTTGTTTTTGAAACTTCAGAGAACGCATGGATCGCCTCGGCGGGCATTAAAGAAACAATATACGTCAATAATGACCGCGATCTGCTTTGTTTTTGGGATGAAAAAGAAAAGACCTTTGAGCCGTATGCCCGCGGAAATTCAAATAAAAGATATCTGTGCTTCAGGCACAGGCTGCTCAAAAGTCTGACGGAGAATTGCCGTCTTTATATGACAATTTCGGGAATTGACGGAAAACGGTGGGCAAAAAGTCTGAGCGATCCTTTGCTTGCACAGTTCGTCCAAATTTCAGGCAGCAAGGAAACAAAGATCGACTGCTTTGAAGAGAAAGGCAGAATGAGGATAGCCGCTTCGGTTAATAATGGGATATGTGATGAGATCAAAGCTGAGATAAAAAGCATAAATGAATTTGAAGGGCTTTTATTCGGCGGTATAAATATTGCTTTCGAGGGGCGGAATATAAAGCCCGACAATATCTTTGTAAACGGAGAGCTTGAGACCGATGACGAGTTTTACGCATTCGGTGAGGTCCCTGCCGTATATGATTCTGTTTATATTGAAAGCGCGGCGGCGTTTTCCAAATTGGGAGCGTCCGTCTCACTTGCGTTTAATATTGATTTTGACATAGTTGCTTTAGGGGAACTGCCCGAGCCTGTTATTCCCGATAAGCTTTTTGTCAGGAAAAGCGATGTCCGCACACCCGAGCGAAAAAAGATAACCGTTGACGAGGTGGTGTGGGAATATTGGAACGGAACGGGATTCGCGGCGATCCGCGGGCTTGAGGGATATAAAAATATTTTTTCGGGAATCAACGAAGACGGCTCCAATGTCCAAAAATCACATTATGAATTAAAATTCGTATGCCCGCCCGATCTTTTACCTGTACTGACGGGAGCGGCACAGCGGCTATGCGTAAGGGCGAGGATCAAAAGAATGAAAAACGCGTATGCTTTTCCGTCGGAGATATATCTTCCGCGCCTTGAGAATATCCGCGTTTCTTATAAATATGACAGACCGCTTTCAGTATCCGATTTCGAGATAACAAATAACTGCGAAAAAAGTTCGGATTTGCGGCTTTATCCGTTTTCGAGGCTTCCGGACTCCGCGCTTTACATAGGTCTTGACAGTCCCGTGCGTAATTTTACGCTTTTGGTATGTCGGGACGTTCCGTCGGATCAGCTAAATAAAGCCGAATGGAGCGTTTTTTCGGAAAACAGGTGGGAGAGAGTAAGCCCGCGTACAAAAGACGGGCTTATGGGATTTTTCTGCTTTGAAATGCAGAAAGAACCGACGCAAAGCACAATATTCGGAAGAACGGCATATTGGCTTAAAGCCAAGCTTCCACATAATGAAAATATTGCGCTGGACAAGCTGCTTTTAAACTGTGTACACGTTATACAGCGTGAGGAGATAGAAAGCTTCTGTTCGGACAGCATTATCGAAAGCATAAATCTTGATCGAAAAAACATATTGGAATTGCGGGTCTGTATAAATACCGCCAAGAAAAATCAAGAGGAAAAATGGGAACCCCTGCAAAGCGGCTGGACGCTTGACAAGGCGGAGGGTATAATCAGCTTTATCCCCGCTCTTAATTTAACTCCGAACAGCCGCACAGTAAGGCTGAATTACCGCTGCGGAGGCGGCTCGGCGGGGAATCTTCCCGCGGGACAGGAGTTTGTTCCCTCGCTCACAGACGGTTCGGTTTGCGGCACGGAAAATCCGTTTCCGCTGACAGGCGGCTGTAACAGCGAAAACGCGGCTCACACTGAATCAAGGCTTGCGAGAGAAATAAGACATAAAAACCGTCCCATAACAAAAAGAGATTTTGAGGAGCATATTACCGACGGGGATATCATATCTGCTCGGGTCTGTGCCGATCGCTGCGGAGGACTCGATATCGAAGTCACAGCACCGAACGGAATAAGCTCAGAGGATATTAAAAGCAGAGTTTATTCCCGATTATCGGATATAATGCCCGTTGGCGCGGGCGAGGTTAAAATCAGGGTTATTTATGAAGACAGGTGAAAGTTATGCCCGAGCTTGAAAATTTAGACGACGTAAGTTTTTCCGAGCTTATGAAAAAATCTGTTTCGGAAATACCTCAATTGTGTCCCGAGTGGACGGATTTCAATGCTCACGATCCGGGAATTACTTTTTTGGAAATGCTTATGTGGCTGACAGAAATGCAGCGGTATTATCTTTCTCAAATCACCGAGGATCATCTTGAAAGCTATCTGCACCTCCTCGGTACAACCGCAAGAATGGCTGAGCCTTCGGTCATCTTAGCCCGCTTTTCTTCCGAAGAAAACATTTCAATAAAAAAGGGAACTGTTTTAAATATCGGAAATATCCCGTATCAGTTTGTTGAGGATATGATAATAGTACCCGATAAGCCCGAAATCATCAGCGAGAACGGCAAAATTCTTATCAGACAACGCTTTGCGCCGTTTAAAGGGAAGTATATGCCGCTTTATTTTTCGCTAAAAAATGAAAAGAACATAAATCCCATTAAAGACGGTTTTTATTCGCGGGCGGAAGTTAAAGCTTGTCTTATCACGCAAAACGGTGAAGTTGATTGTTCGGTAAAGGACGGCACTTACGGATTATACCAGAGCGGCTTTATCACTATAAAGCTTCCCGAGGAATTCGACGAAAGTACAGCGATTTTGAGACTGGAGCTTATATCCGAGAATAAACTTGAGCTGCCACAAAAAAGCTGCTTTAATTGCGATGTCCATAAGCTTATTCAGTTGGATAAGGACGGCAACACCTTGGGCGCGGGCGGCACAGTTAAAGAAAATATTGAATTTTCGGCTGATATAGAAGGACAAAAGATCAACGTGTCGGTGTACAAGGAATTATTGATCGGAAGAAATGCCGAAACTCCCGAGGACGCTTTTAACAGATTAAAATTGGAACAGCGGCATATGCCGAGAGCCGTAAATAAGGAAGACTATGTTCGTATCGCTATGGAGACGCCCGGAGTTCGCGCAAAGCTTGTCAATGTGTTTTCAAAAGAACCGGGAAGGGTCTCGGTGTGCGTAAAAACCGTCAGCGGGAGTTTACACGAAAACGAGATGAAAAATCTGAGAAAAGTGTTGTTTGAGGCAAAGCCCGTGGGTACGGAAATAGAAATACTGACGCCGGTTATTTTTTCCGCGAGGCTTGTTGTAACCGCCAAAACAGACGGCTGGGCAGGTATCAGAAAGCTCACAGAGCATATCGGAAGCGTTTTTGAGCCGCTTGCAAAAAGAATGGGCGTTTTTATAAATATGCCCGACCTTTTTAGGCAGATCGGTTCTTCTCCGAACGTTACGGAAATGAAGAGCATGAAATTACGCATGGGAAAAGGCATTGAGCTTACCGAAAACGATACGTTAAAGCTTCCGGAGGACGGACTGCTGTCGCTCGGCGAAATAATGATACAATAAAAATATGAGGTAGGACATGGATAAGATAAACCCGCTTGAATACTTACCCGAGCTTTATTTGAAGGCGGGCGGCTTTACCGAAAGATTCTTGTCGATATTCACGGATATTTACTGTGAGCTTGAGGAGAAGATCGATGTAAGCGCAAAGCTGTATGATCCCAAAGAATGCCCAGAGGAGTTTGCAGAATGGCTGGGGGAATGGATATCCGCAGAAAATATGCGCCTTTTCCCTGACAATAAAAAAAGAGATTATTTGCTGGCAATACCGCGGCTAAGTATGTACCGCGGTACGCTTCGCGGATTAAAGGAGCTGCTGGAGCTTTACTGCGGAGCGAAAGTGTTTGTTGTCGAACACTACCACGTAAAGCGCTATTTTTCATACTGCAATGACCTTGAACGCTTATATTCCGGCGGAAGGTTTACCGTGTGGATACTATGTTCTCATACCAAAAGCAAGACCGACGCGCTGGAGAAGATAGTCGAGTCGCAGCTCCCCGCCAATATAACAGCAAAAATAAAGATCCTGGCAAATATAACAGAGCTTAACAATTACTGCTATTTAGGGGTAAATTCTGTGCTTTCGGGTACGAGCCGAGGGACGTTGGACGGCAAATGCGCTTTGAATTATGTTTATTTAGGGGGCGGAGAAAATGATTACAGACGAACTGAAGTCACTTGAACGCAATCGTTTTTTTTACGGGAAATTGCTTACGGCAGAGGATTTTATTGCCGAGCAGAATTATTTTAATACAAAGATGAGACTGCTGAACAGTCTGCTTTTCGGAAGCGGAGTTGTTTCGGGATTGGGCGTTATTAAAGCCGATGAGCTTAGCTTGGCGATAGACAGAGGGATAGCTCTTGACTGCGCGGGACGTGAAATAATTGTTCCCGAACCCATTATCGTTAAGATAAACGAGCTTGACGGCTATGACGGATTTATACGCGAAAACACCGATTATACGCGCGCGTATTTGTGTATCGAATATAACGAAACGCGTACCCAGCCGATACATTCCATCGCCGCGAGCGCTCTCGATGATGAAAACAACGGACCCGAGTATAACCGAATCACAGAAGGCTTTTCGCTGTACATAACCGCAAAAGCTCCCGAGACTAACCCCTGCGGGAGCGAAAGCAGGGCGCTTGTTCGTAAAACCGTAATTTCCGATATGATAGATGTTTCTGTTGTTTTTCCGAGAATAGTACGCATAGGTGAGGAATTTATACTGGAAACAAATATCAGCGTCGGAAGCGCCGACAGCTCGGTCGAGCTTGAATTCGATCTGAAGCTTGAGGGATTGACTGCCGAGGACGGCTCCAAAACGGTTCATGTAGTGTATAAAAAGCAGAATGCCGATCTTGAAAATGATAGCCTCTGCACAAGGCTGAAAGCGGATCTGTCGTTTGCGGATAAAGGAATTATAAGGATAGAAAATATAAAAGCCTCCTATAATAAAGCACAGCTTTCGGCTGACACGGTTTATGCCGAGACCGAGATCGCGGAGGACAGCGGCTTTTCCGTTATAAACTGGCTCGGAAGCGGGAATGATGAACATCGTTTTGGGCTGTATCTCGCGAGACTTGAGCTTTATGTTTCGCCGCAGTATTATATATTGGAGTCGGTGAAGAATCTGCCGTTTTCGCAGAGCATACCTTCCGTTGCCGATCTGCGTGCTTTTCAGCTTAGGTCGGAATTTGTGCGGACGCGTTGTTCAAACAGCGTCGAAAATCCCGTACAGTCATCGGTTCAGCCGCTTGTGAATTCCGGTCATATCAACGTCGAGATACCCGAAAAAGCTAAAAAGGGACAGGTTTTCCGCAGCGCCGAGATACCGCATGGCTTAGGCACGGGAGTCGTCTTTATCAACGTGGGGCTTTCGGACAAAAGCAGCATTGTATTTGAAAGCTCTTCCGTTGTGAACGAGAGTCTCAGTTATGGAATAAGCGTAAACAAGGAGACGGGAATGTTTTCTGTATCGGTGAAATTAAACTGCGATCATGAAAAAGACACGCTTAATTTTTGCTGGCTTGCGTCAAGTTTTCCCGAAAAGACCGTATTCAGAAGTCTGGAGATATATCCAAGCGTGCATTACGCGGGACGGTATGAAACAGTGCGGTTTACCGTCAGCCACCCCGACGGCGGGATATGGAGAAACGGGGAGCTTGAATGGAGCGTTACACCCGATGACGGCGGAAGCATTACCCAGTCGGGAGTGTTTACAGCCTTTGATAAACCGGGTTTTTATGAGATAAGTGTTAGATGTACGGCGGAGCCTGATCTGACGGCTTCGGCGTTTCTGGTAGTGAAATAATGAAGTTAAAGGAATACGAAGTATTATATGTCGAGTACGCCGAAAATACGGTGTATATATGCCGCAGACCTCTTGAGAGCAAGCTTTACCGCGTTATTGAATCGGCAGATAGAGAGCGTATCGCAAAATATATTAAATATTTCGTCATAAACAAACCGAGGGAATTTTATGAGGACTTTTGTCTGAATCAAAAATATTACGCCGTTTTTTGTGTTTCTGACGGGATTACTGTTCAAAACGCGGGCGAGACGCTTACAGCGCAAAAAGTGGTAAGGGCACTTGCAATGCAAAATCCTCCGCTTGAAATTGCGGTGAAAATACTTTCCCCGGATCATATTTATGTATGCGGAGATGAACTTGAATTTGCTTATGACCTGCCTGAAATCGACCTGAAAATCACATGGGAATATTTCTTTGTAAAATTATACGACTTTATAAATTTATATTGTGAAACAGGAGCAGATCAAAATTATGAAAAGTGGCTTGAAAAGCTTCAAGGCGGAAAATTTGAAGATCTTATAAACGCTTACAGATGTATGCCGAATACGGCAGAGGCAATAGATATTGCAGAGATGGAGCGTTTTAAAAAAATCAAGGAAGTGTTACCGAAAATCATTGCGGTTATCGCGGCAGCGGCGGCGATCATAACCGCGGCTGCTTTCATACTTGACCGAAGCAGTGAGGATATAGGGTACAGCCGCATAGATTCGCTTGGTACAATTGACCTGACAGAACAGTAAGGGAGACCTTATCATGTCCGAAAAATTTTTTGACGCGCTGCTCGTTTACATAAACAAGAAAAAAATACTTTTTATACTTGCGTTAATAGCGGCGGCATTTGCGGCGTTTTATTTTTTCGTTCTTCCGAAATTAACGGAAAACCAACCCGTAAGGGCAGTTGTGAATTCACCCGAGATGGCTCGGCTAAGCGGAAAAGTGATCCTCACTTACAGCGATTCCGAAAGCGTGCTGTATAAAGGAGATATGCTCAACGGTCATGCCGAGGGTTTTGGATCGCTCTATGAAAAAAACGGCGCTCTTGTATACGAGGGCGGTTTTTCCAATGATATGTACTGCGGACAGGGAAAGCTCTATTCCGAAAACGGCTCGCTTGTTTACAGCGGCGAGTTCAAGGATAATTTGTTTCACGGACAGGGAACGCTCTATAACAATTTGGGTGAGGTCGAATACAAGGGCGGCTTTGAGAACGGAAAGTACAGTGGGAACGGCGAGCTGAATACCGCGGGAAAAGTTTACGAAGGACAGTTCAATGAGGGTCTTTTGAACGGTAAAGGGACTATGTACAGCGGCGGAGTCCTTCTTTACAAGGGTGAATTTAAGGACAGCCTTTTTCACGGCGCGGGTGTGCTGTACAATGACAGCGGCGAAACAGTTTTCAGCGGAAGCTTTGAAAACGGTCAGTACAGCGGATACGGCGAATTGTATGATGGGGGAAAGCTTATCTACCGCGGCAGCTTTTCGCGCGGTCTTTATAACGGCGAGGGCGAACTGTACAGTGACAGCGGAGAAACAGTTTTCAGCGGAAGCTTTGAAAACGGTCAGTACAGCGGATATGGCGAATTGTATGACGAGGGAAAGCTTATTTACCGCGGTTGGTTTTCACACGATCTGTATAACGGCGATGGCGAAGTATATTCGGAGGGACGTTTGCTTTACAGAGGCGGCTTTGTCTCTGGCGCGAGAGCGGGAGAGGGAAGCGAGTATAACGAAAACGGCGAAATTATTTACTCGGGAACCTTTAAAGACGGTATATACAACGGCGAAGGCTCGCTTTACGTCTCAGGGAGCCTGTTTTATAAAGGCGAATTTCAAAACGGCAAGCGCACGGGTCAGGGCAAGGAATATGATGCCGAGGGTCATCTTATCTACGAGGGCGGTTTTCTAAACGGACTTTATGACGGAATGGGAACGCTTTACGACAGGAAAACGGGAGTTAAAGTTTTTTCTGGTAATTTCCGCGATGGAAGACCGCTTCCCGAAGAACCGAAAGAGTCTTCCGGTCCCGATGCTTCGGAGACGGAAAAAACGCAGTAAATTTACGATTGATTTGCTTTTGGCAAAGAGCAGAACAAAAAGGAGTGTAAGTGAAAAATGGGATTGCTGGTATGCGGCGGAGCTGTCTTGCAGTGCAGCTTCGGTATGGCTCCGATGCCGATGACGGTGCTTCCGAAATCGCGCGTCACAAACGCAATGCCCGCCGCGAATATTATGGACAATGTTCCTTTTGTAAACATTCTTCCGTTTGCCATGTGCAGCTCTATGGCGAATCCCGCGGTTGCGGCGGCGACTGCCGCCGCGTTCGGAGTGCTTACTCCCATGCCGTGTACGCCCGTAACCACAGCGCCGTGGGCGCCCGGAAGCCCCACCGTTCTTATCGGAGGTCAGCCCGCGCTTAATAACTCGTCACAGCTTATATGCTCTTTTGGAGGCTGTATTCAAATAAAAGCGGCGGGACAGTTTCAGATCACTGTTCCGTAAAGGAGAATTTTATGTTGAAACGAATTACGGCAGGCATAGCGACAGCGGTGATCTTCCCGCTGATATATTTGTTTTTTGTCAAACCGGGGGATATACCGAGGCGTTCCGACAGTATTACAGATAAACAGGGATACAGCTATACTCTGTTTTATGATCTTGATGAAGTAATATTTATAAAATCCGACAGCAGCGGAGAAATTCTCGGCAAATGGAAAACCGCCCGCGTAAACGGATATAATTACATCAGCGCCGATGCAATGAAAGTTTACGATGGTGAATTTTACTGTGTACTTTCCGAAATAAATTCAAAGAATTTTAAAATATGCCGCAGGCAGTGGCTTAAAATCGATTTCAAAAGCGGTTCCGCGGAAGTCATATATCAAATGGAATACGATAATATTCAGGACGCATACAGCACGACGCTTTTGATATCCAATGACAAAATGATAACTGTTACGACCTTTATCCATGAGATCAATGTTTTTGATGTATACAGCCGATCAAACGATAAGATCGTACCTTTAACTGAAGTGCCTGTGAATTATGCCGCGATCCTTTCCGACGGAAGAATTATTTATTCCGATATCCTTAACAGAATTTACATAACAGATGAAAGCAAAAATTCACGTCAGGTCTATGAAGCCAAAACAGCAGGCAGCTTTTACGAATTATCTGTAAACGACGACGGTTTTTGTATTATCTGTGATACCGAAACGAATGAATATCTTATAAGTTCCGACAACATATACTCCGCGCAGATCACTTTCGTACCTGCGGATCCGCCTAAAGCATCGTCAGAAATATCCGCATATCGTGATACCTTTGACGGTATATTTTTTATGTACTGCGCGGCGGGAGCTGCCGCGGGGCTAATCCTTTTCGCGCTTGTGTCTCTGAAGCATTTTCCTGTTCTGCTAAAAATAGCGGTCATCCTTATTTTGTGTCTGGGGATAGGCGGGGCAGCCCTGTTTGCGCTGATAAACTCCATCATGCAGGAGCTTCATCTTGAAAGCAGTCTTGAAAGAGCGTTTTTGTCGGCAAAGATCCTTGAAGCGGAGATGGACCTTGATGAGTTTGAGAATATAGATTGGAACAAGCCCGAAAAAAGCGGATATTTTTCCTGTCTGGCGGATCTCATGGAGTTCAGCGTCGATAATGACTGCATAATGAAAGCAAACGACGGCTCTTATGTTAACTTTGATGATAAAGATTATTATTGTATTTATCCGGTCATCGGCGGTGAAATAAAGTCCGGTATATGCGATCAATCTCCTGTGAATCTCCCGTTTGAAAAGGTTGTGGAGGAAAATCTGATAGGTGTATACAATGAGGTGGCAAAGGGGAAGATCAGTTCTGCTGCCTGCGGGATCTCCGATGACAGCTCGGAATGGGTGATATCCGTTTATCCGCTGAAAAACTCTGAAAATAACATTGTTGCGCTTATTGAAACAGGTATCTCAAAGCTTAATTACATGACCTCCTCGAGAAAGTATTCATCGGATATATTGAATATCGTCGTTGTTTTTGAAGTAATTACCGGCGTGTTGATACTCGCGTCGGCAGGCGTTACGCTGCTGCCGCTAAAAAAGCTGCATAAGGCAGTTGACGCAACGGGAAACGGGGACTACGGAGTCTCTGTCGAGCTAAAAGGACGTGATGAGATAGCGGGCATTGCAAAAGCGTTTAATGTAATGTCGGCGAAGATCTACGATCATACGCAAAGCTTAAGCCGATTAAACGAAGCATATCTTAGATTTTTGCCGTCGGGAACCCTTTCCGCTATCGGAAAGCCATCTGTGCTTTCGGTTTCAAGAGGCGATTACAGCAGCATGAGCGGTTATATACTTCATATTCAGCTTTTAAATTTTTCCGAGCATACCGCAGGTCTGTCAGACGATGACGTTTTTGAGCTTACAAACAATATAAGCCGTGAAATAATGGATAATATTATCGATAAAAAAGGAGTTATAGAAAGCTATAATCAAGAGGAATACATTTGTATTTTCGGCGAGACGGACCTCGCGTACAAGGCTTCCGTAGATCTTATACAGCGGCTGAGAACCGATTATCCGGGTATTAAGACCTCGTTTGTGATAGTAAGCGACAGTATGCTGCTTGGGATTGTCGGGCATGAAAAAAGGCTCGGGACTATAATGCTGTCACGCGGTATCAGGCTGTCAAAAAAACTCGGACAAATTGCCTCTTTATGCGGAGCAAATCTTATCGTCACATCGGATATTTCCTTTTCCGCGCCCTGTCCGCAAAGGCTTCTCGGCAAGATCGACTTTGACGGATGCAAGTATACGTTTTTCGATTGCTTCGGGGGAGATGAGATTTCAGTGTACTTAAGCAAGCTTGACGGCTGTCCGCAATTTGAGGAAATGGTAAAACAGTTCTACGAGGATCAATGGCATAAATGCCGCCGTTCTGCCTTGTCCTATCTTGAAAGACACAAAAATGATCCCGCGGCAATAAGATATCTGTTCCTATGTGAAAATAACATTAAAAATCCCAAAGAGAAAGCGAGCATGGAAAGTAGATCACCCGTCGAGATATGAATCCCACGCTTTGGAGAACATCGGGAAATATTGTTTATTATAGTATAGACACCCCCCAAAAACACTGAAAATATTATTTGGAAAAACAAAAGCGTTGTTTTGACGGATTTATTTAAAAAGAATTTCAAAATTCTCTATTATGTTGTTTTTAAGTGTTTATATACAATCAGAACCGCCCTGTTGTACAGGGCGGTTTTGTCAAGAAATTTAACGAATATATTTCAGTACTTAATTGCATAACATAACATATTGGGCAAAAGCGTCAGCGCTTATAGCTCTGCGGTCGGTTTTACTTATCAAGGGCAAAACGAACTCCTTTGTTGCTATACCGCAACTTTTTTCGTTCATATCGATCATATCTCCGCCTACCAGATGAAAGGCTTCATGGATTATTGTTTTTATAAGAGTTGGCTGAGATTGATTCTTACTCATGTTGATATATATATTATCACCATTTGGAGCAAATTCTATTTTTTTTGTATCTGAATTTTCAAACGTAAATATATCAATTTCTCCATAAACATCTTGACTAATCTGACTCGTAGGACAAAAACATGCTCGACCTTTCAAAACCTCCAATATTTCTTCTATTGCACTCATTAGACATTTTTTTACATTTGGGTCTGTACGGCTACGTTGTATTGATTGTAAGGCATTTCCCAACCTTGTTTCCGCAATTTCCACTGCTGTTTGTATTGGCTTTATACTTTCTGCCGAAAAAGAAAACCCATCAGCATTACTACCAAATCTATACATTTGTATCACTTTATTTTTATGCATTTGCAGTACGCTGTTTGAATTATAGAATTTATTGCCTGTATCGGATGATCCCATACCTTTTGCCACGGAAACATGTCCGCCCATATTGAAATTTGCCTTTTTTGGTTTAAACGTAATTTGTGTTTGAGTTTTTTCTTGATTACTTTTTGACAGATATTCGCTATACATTTTGTATGACTCCTCTGCTTTACGCGTGGCTCACGACTGCTCAAACTGCTCCGCGCAATTTTTCAGGCGGCTGATTACTTCGATCTGCTGTGGACAAGCGGCTTCACACTGACCGCACTCGATACACTCCGATGCTTTGCCCTTACCCGTGGTCGCTATCGTATATTCGCGCCTTCCGCGGAACGCCTCGTTGCCTCGCTGACGGTTCGCAACATGGAATATCTCGGGTATCGGTATATTCTTCGGACAGCCGTCCGTACAGTAATGACAGGCTGTGCAGGGAATAGAACGGTCTCCGTCAAGAGCGGACTGGGCTTTCAGGATGACCGCCTTTTCATCGTCGCTGAGCGGCTTGAATTCCTTCATGTAGGATAAATTGTCCTTCATCTGCTCGAGGTTTGACATACCCGAAAGCACCGTGATTATTCCGTCAAGCGACGCCGCAAAACGTATTGCCCATGAGGAAACGGAAGCGTCGGGATCTGCCGCCTTTAAAATTTCCTTGACCTTTGGTATCGGATCCGCAAGCGCGCCGCCCTTGACAGGCTCCATTATTGTTATCGACTTTCCGTGCTTTCTCGCTATTTCATAGCACTCCCGCGAAGCCACGCCAGGGTGTTCCCAGTCGGCGTAATTTATTTGCAGCTGAACAAAATCAACATCGGGGTGATCCGTCAAAAGCTCCTCTAAAAGCTCCGGATCGGCATGGAACGAAAAACCGTAATACTTGATAAGACCGTTCGCCTTCTGCTCCTTAACAAAATCCCAGATGTGATATTCGTCGTAGACCTTGTAGTTATTGCGCTGTAGAGCGTGCAGCAGGTAATAGTCGAAATAGCCCGCGCCCGTGCGCTCGAGGCTGGTGTAAAACTGCTGTTTTGCGTCCGCTTCGGTCGGACAGTTCATCCACGCGCAAAGCTTTGTGCAAAGCGTATAGCTTTCGCGGGGATAGCGGTCAACAAGCGCCAGCCTTGCCGCTTTTTCCGATTCGCCGCCGTTATAAACATACGCGGTGTCAAAATATGTAAGTCCCGCCTCCATAAACAGATCAACCATTTGTTTTGTCTGCTCTATGTCGATCGAACCGTCGTCGAGCTTTGGCAGGCGCATAAGTCCAAAACCGAGTTTTGGCACATTTTCTCCGAAATATTTTTCCATACTAACCTCCTGAATAATTCGACAATTACAAATATGATAAGCCTTTGTGCTTGACATATTCCACAGGTTGTGATATAATAAAAGCATAAATGCTTTTATTATATAGATTTCAAAGCCCTCGCGCATACGCAAACCTTCGGTTTGCTTCGCGCATATCGGGCAATCACATCATAACCTGCGGTTATGATATGATGTTTATATTAAGTACAATTATAGTACAAAATCAACGATATGTCAATAAGTTTTACGAGAAAGATGTACATTAAAGGAGTAACGCTATGAAAATAATTTGGAACGGACACTCTTGTTTTACTGTTGAGGCTGATGGAAGCACGGTGGTGGTTGATCCTTACAGTGACGGCACTGTTCCCGGATATGCTCCGCTTAGGCTTACCGCTGACGCGGTATTTTGCAGTCATGAACACTCGGATCATAACGGAAGGGAAGCCGTGACCCTGACCGGCAGGGACTGCGCGATATCCGTACAAGAGATCCACACCTTTCATGACGACAAAAAGGGCAGTATGCGCGGAGAAAACATTATCCGTGTTTTTTCCGCCGAAGGCATGAGAGTAGCACATCTTGGCGATTTGGGCTGCGAACCCGAACCCGAGCAGCTTGAACAGCTCAAAGGGCTTGACGCGGTGCTTATACCTGTGGGCGGATTTTTCACCATAAACGCAGAGCAGGCAAAAAGCTTAGTCGATAAGCTGGAGCCGAGGGTAGTTATCCCTATGCACTACAGCTTTCCGGGCCACGGATACGATGTTATCGAGACAGTGGATAAGTTCCTGAAGCTGTGCGGCAATGTGGTGAAATATGACACGAACATATTTGAGCTTACTGCTGACACACCCGCCCAAACGGCAGTGCTGAAGAAATAAATTATTTGTAAACGGCATAAAAACAGGCTGAGAACAGATCTATATTACAGATCTATATTGTATTCGGGCGGATAAACCGTCAATTAATTTCGGGGGTGTGATTTATGAACTGGGGTATTATCGCTACTGGAAATATAGCGGGAAAGTTTGCGAGAACAGTTAACGCAATGGGCGCGGAAAATCAGAGATTAGCTGCCGTTGGGTCGCGTGATCTGGCGAAGGCAAAGGAGTTTGCCGAAAAATTCGAGATAGAGACAGTATACAAAAGCTATGAGGAGCTTGCGGCAGACCCGAATGTTGAGGCGGTATATATTGCGACTCCGAATAATCTCCATTTTGAAAACACACTTCTGTGTCTTAACGCGGGGAAAAGCGTTCTTTGTGAAAAGCCTTTTACGATAAAGGCTGAGGAAGCAAAAACGCTTTATAATACCGCAAGGGAAAAGGGCTTGTTTGTAATGGAGGGCTTCTGGATAAGATTTCTTCCGCTTTATGACGAGCTGCTGAAAATAATCGGGTCAAAAAAATACGGAGAGCTGCGCCACGCGCGCTGCGAATACGGCTTTATCGCAAACGAAAAACGACGCGAGCGCAAGTTCCTGTCAGAGCTTGGCGGCGGGGCGCTGCTTGATATAGGGGTCTACAATCTCGGTTTTTTGAATATGGTCATGGGCGGAAGTCCCGAAAAATTTGATACCGAGGTGAGGCTGAACGAGTTCGGGACAGATGAGTACAGCGTTGTTCAGCTTGTTTATCCGGGAGGCAGGACAGCGCATTGTCTTCAAACGATAGGCATGAATATCGAACGCCGCGCCGCGCTATATTTTGACGGCGCAAGCATTTATCTTCCCGATTTCCAGGGCGCGTATTCTATGACGGTAAAGCCTGTTGAGGGGGAGGAATACACACTTGATTTTCCGCCTGAGATAAACGGTTTTGAGTATCAGATACGCGAGGCGACAAAGTGTATTTCCGCGGGAAAAACACACAGTGATATTTTCAGACCCGAGGACAACATTGCTGTTTTAAGGCTTATGGACGAGATCAGAAGCAGATGGGGTCTTAAGTTCAAATGCGAATGAAGCGACTGTGATCAAAGCGTACAGCATTTCGCCCAAAACAACAAACTCCCACGAAAAGTTTTTTGAGGATTTGCTGTTTTGGGCAATTAATTATCCGCGGTGATTGTGAAATTTTTAACATGGTTATTTTTTCGGAAAATAATCGCAGCATTAAAAACAGAATACCTGCTGTTATACAGGAAATGATAAATAAAAGAATTTTGTCGATATATGAAAATGACAATCTACAAAATTTAAAAAACTTCATAAAATATTAGTATCGAAAATTCTTTTTAATTAAATGAAAGCAGGTTTAAATATGCCAATAAGCGTAGACGATGACAATTTTGATAAAGAAGTATTAAACGCTCGGGGAATAGTTCTTGCGGACTTTTATTCCGATAGCTGCGGTCCTTGCAGGCGTGTATCTCCCGTATTAAACGAGCTTGAGGAAGCTTATAAAAGCAGAATAAAGCTCGCAAAAATAAATGTAAATTGCGACGCTAAGCTCGCGCGAAAATATGTAATAAGCGCCGTCCCGACAATTGTTTTCTTTAAAGACGGCGAGGAATCGGCCAGGATCGTCGGAGCAGCGGATAAATCAGAATATTCCTCGGTCATAGATAATTTGATTTAATATTGATTTAATATCATCAATCTTTTTCACGGAAATTTCTAAAAGCTATTGACAATCGGAAATTTATATGCTATAATACAACTGTACTAATTCAAATAGTACAGTTTTCTTTTTTTGAGGTTGATTTTATGAAAATATCAAGCTTTGCATATCTTGCAAAATATGGTATAAATACAATTTTAGGCAGACAGAAAACGCCGATCTTGGGGACGATAATTCTCACGGATAAATGCAATCTGCACTGTAAACACTGCTCCGTAAACAACATAACCGCGGTTGTATACCCTTATAGGCAGATAAAAAATGAAATGAAGCAGCTTTACATAATGGGCGTAAGGATACTGTTTTTCTGCGGCGGGGAAACGTTTATGTGGCAGAGCGAGGGCAAAACGCTGCGCGATCTTGTTATCGAGGCAAAGCAAATGGGCTTTCTTATTGTAAACACTGTTACCAACGGGACTTTTCCGCTCGATCTGCCCGAGGCTGATCTGATACTGCTGAGCCTTGACGGAGACAAAGCCCGCCACAACGCGATCCGCGGCGACACCTACGACCGCATCTTATATAACATAAAAAACGCTACATCCGATAATATCTGCTTTTATATGGCAATTAACCAAATCAACAGATCCGCGGTAAAAAGCGTTTGCAGTTTGGCAAAACGAATGAAAAACGTTCGCGCTGTTTCGTTCAATTTCCATACGCCTTATCCCGATACAACGGAGCTTGCGCTGACGAAAGAGGAAAAAGCGCGGTGTTGTGCGGAAATTTCCGAAATGATGAAAAAAGGCGCTCCCATATTCAACCTGAAAAGCGCGTTTCCGTATTTGATAAACAACAGCTTTCCGACGCCCTGCCGTCAGTGTGTGGTTATGGAAAACGGAGAGCTTAGCGTCTGCGGAAGATGTATAAAAGTTGACGGCTTGTGCGAAAAATGCGGGTATTTTTTTGTCGCGGAGTATACGCTTTTGTTTGGCGGTAATGTACGAATAATCGCAGAAATGCTTAAAACCTATCTGAAATATATATGAGGTGAAAAAATAGATGAACGCCCTTGCGTCCCTTACGCGAAGCTATTTAACACGCTCTCTGAAACCCTTTGAGTTTAAGAGCGAGTATGACGGCCGTCTGAACTACGGCTCATGCGAAAGTCTCGGGCTTTACGTTCATATCCCGTTTTGCAAACAGCTTTGTTCTTTTTGCCCGTACTGCAAAGAACTGTATAACGCGGAAAAAATGAACAGGTACATAGATTCGCTTATCAAGGAAATACAGATGGTCGGGAAAAAATACAGGAAGAAAAGGGTAACGAGCCTTTATTTCGGCGGGGGAACTCCCGCGCTTGCCTCAGACCGCATAGGTGAGATTATTTCCGTGATAAATGAGTATTTCATTATAACCGAGGGCATAGGCGTTGAACTGCATCCAGACAACATAAACCCCGAGACACTCTCAAAGTTGAAAGCCGCGGGCGTAACAAAAATCAGCATAGGGATACAGTCGTTTCAGGACAAATTCCTGTCCGTTCTCGGACGAAAGCGCTTTGACCGAGAGAAAATGGCTGAAGCGCTGAAAAAAGCGGATTTTGAAACCGTATCAATGGATTTCATCTTCGCGCTTCCAAATCAGACATTCGAGGACTTGAAAAGCGATATAGAGCTTGCGTTTGCGAGCGGAGCAAATCATGTGGCAATTTACCCGTTCATTGATTTCACATTCACAAAAAGCTCATTAAAGGCGATGAAGAAATCGGAAAAAAGGGAATTGCTCGATAAGATAACGCTGTATTGTCAAAAGAAGGGCTACCGCCGCGATTCGATATGGACATTTTCAAACGACCCTTCGGCGAAATATTCCTCAATGACGAGAGAGAATTTTCTGGGCTTCGGATGTTCGGCGACGACGCTGCTGAAAAAGCAGTTTAAGATCAACACGTTTGATGTTGAGGAATACTGTAAGCGCATTCGGAGCGGAAAGCTTCCGACGTCGCTTACACTGAGGTTTACGCTTCGGCAGAGGATGGTTTATTGGCTGTTCTGGACGGCATATTCCACAAAGGTCGATTCAAGGGATTTTGAGAAATTTTTCGGTGTTCCGCTTGAAAAGTATTACGGCAGGGAGCTTGAAATTGCTGAAAGATTAGGTTTCATTACCTCGAATAACGGAGTTTATGAAATGACCCTCAAGGGCGCGTTTTATTATCATTACTACGAGAATTATTACACGCTCGCGTATATTGATAAAATGTGGGGGATCATGAGAAAAGAGGCGTTTCCGGATATGATCTCGCTTAGCTGAAACAACCAATAGGTGAGCGTACAAAAAGTCTTTGGAAAAGGGGTTCGGGGGAAAACCTTTCATGA
>JAFLUE010000249.1 GCA_022508945.1 Oscillospiraceae bacterium | reverse complement strand
CTGAAACACTTTTTAAATTGCTATCAGACAGCGCGATGAAAATTTTATCACCGCGAATTTCGCTGAACGCCCCCAAAGGAGTGCTGCAATCCGCACCAAGCAGCCGTATGATCTCGCGTTCCGCTTCAAAGCATATCATGGTGTCTGTATCCGAGACAGCATTGATAATCTGAGCGGCAGTCCCGTTTTTGACACATTCTACCGCAATAATTCCCTGACAGGGAGCGGGCAGAAATTCCGTATGTTCAAACACTTCAACACTGAATCCATCAAGCGGGATCCCAAGCCGTTCCAATCCTGCTGCACAAAGGATCAGCGCGTCATATTCGCCGTTCCTGAGCTTGCGCAGCCGCGTATCAACGTTTCCGCGGATATCAGCAAAGCGGGCATTGGGATAGAGCTTGAGGAGGTTTTCACGCCTGCGCAGACTTCCCGTGCCGACTGTAAAAACATCGTCACGTCCGAATTTTACTCTGTTTTTCGCTATCAGCATATCGCGGTAATTGCCCCGCGGAAGTACGCCCGATATTTCCAGATCTTCGCCGAGAACAACGGGCAGATCCTTCGCGCTGTGAACAGCGAGGTCAATAATGCCGCTTTGCAGCGCGGTTTCGATCTCCCCGACAAACACGCCCTTGCCGCCGATCTTATCAAGCGGACGATCAAGAATTTTATCGCCGCGCGTGGTGATCTCAACGATCTCGGTTTGTATTTCGGGAAATTTTGCGTGCAGAGCATTTTGAACAAGTTCTGTCTGCGCCAGCGCAAGACGGCTTTTTCTGGTGCCTATTTTAAGCGTCATATTTGCTCCTTCAGATAATCAATAAGTTCTTCCAATCCCGGAACTGTATCATTCTCGAAACAACACTCCAGCGCTGATTTAAACGCTTTTTTACGCGCTGCTTCGTTGGGGAACCTGTCTTTTACATAAGAACGGAGCTCGCCCATACGCTCGCATATTTCCGCGATTTTCGGATCAATAAAATTCTCGATCTCTCCACGCAGCTTCGCTGCCAGAACAGGACTTTTTCCGCCGGTGGAGATCCCGACAACAACATCTCCGTGCTGCACCAGCGCAGGAAAAAAGAAGCCCCAATTCTTCGGGATATTTTCCGGATCATCGACCGAGTTGCAGGGAATTTTCGCGTTTTTGCAAAGCATGGCGATACGCGCGTTCAGATCGCGATTGTTCGTAGCCGCTATCACAAAGCGCGCATCGGAAATATCGTCATCGCGAAACTCCCGTTCGGAAATTTCCACCGAATCCATATTGCGAATTTCTTCGCAAATATTTTTGGCGACAACGTGAATTTCCGGCTTGAACGGCAGCAGCTTTTCGATCTTTCTCAGCGCGGTATTTCCGCCGCCGACAACCAGACAGGACTCACCCTCGATATTCATAAAAAAAGGAAAATACGGCATTACAATTCTCCTTTGACAACTTCAATAACCTCCGAAAAAGCCGCACTTGACATTTTATTTTTAAGCTTGTAAAACAATTCCTCGGCGGAGATCCCGGAAAGCTGTTTTGAAACATCAAATTCCGACATAAGCTCCTGAAGCAGCAGCCGTTTTTTCAGCTCGTCTATTTCCGCTTCAATAATAGAATTCGCTTGTTCGACACCGGACAGCTTTTTCTCGTTGTTTTCTTTGGCAAGCTCGGAAAAATAGTCAATATCATATAGCGTCACACCGCTCTGCTCCGCGATTTTCGGATCTACATCCCGAGGAACGGCAAGATCAATAAACATACGCTTTTTCCCATCGGAAAGAGTGGTGAGCTTGTCCGCAATAAGCGTAAAATGCGGGCTTGCCGTTGCAGAAATAACACAGTCACAGCAGCTTACAAAATCGTATCTTTTCTCGTATGGAATAATGACAAGCGCGGGGTTATCCGAATGAATATTAAGCTTCCCGTTGTGGGAACGCGCCGTAGCGATAACAGACACATTTTTATATGAAAGCAGATTTTTAAGTACCTTCCCTCCGATTTTTCCTGTCGCGCCGATAAGCAGTGTCTTAACTTTGGGAAAATTGGAAGATAAATGGGAAGCCGAATGTGCCGCCAGCTTTGCGGCAAGCGTCGCGGTTGACACAGACGATCTGGAAAGCTCGGTTTCGGTCTTGATTTTTTTAGCCGCCGCGAATGCTGACTGAAAAATAATGTTTATTTCATTTGAGAGCTTTTGGCGCTCCATTGAAAACGCGTAAGCGGACTTTACCTGCCCTAAGATCTCGTCCTCGCCGATCACCATAGAATC
>JAFLUE010000248.1 GCA_022508945.1 Oscillospiraceae bacterium | reverse complement strand
CCGTTCGGCGCAAGCCGACAGCGTCGTATGGCGCTGTAAAACCGCAAAAGCGGTTTTCGGTAATTCTATTATATCATAAATTCAAGCGCCAAAGGCGCGGCAGCGCACGTATTTTGCTTCGCAAAATGCTGCGCTGTGATTTTGCGAAGCAAAATAATTTAATGATCCAATAAAATTACCGTTCGGCGCAAGCCGACAGCGCCGTATGGCGCTGTAAAACCGCGCAGCGGTTTTCGGTAATTTTATTATATCACATTGTGGCTTAATTTTCAACAGAAATATGACAACTATTGAAAATTTTTACTTTATAAGCCGCTTTGCCGATACTGATTTTTTGTTAAATGTGTTTCAAAGATCCCCGCAAAACCGTTTTGTCAGATACTGTTTAATTTGTATCCTCTAAAGAGAATGAGTATTAAGAACCCCTCGGTTTCCCGAGGGGCATTTTGTTATTGATCAAACAAGCTCAATGATCGCCATTTCAGCCGCGTCGCCTCTGCGGGGACCGATTTTGTAAATTCTTGTGTAACCGCTGGTTCTGTCAGCATACTTGGGCGCGATCTCATCAAATACCTTCTTCGCAACGTCCTCTTTGGTGATGTATGAATAAACCTGACGCTTTGTGTGAAGGGTATTTGCCTTGCCAAGAGTTATCATCTTCTCAGCCTCGGCGCGAACTTCCTTTGCGCGAGTTACGGTAGTTTCGATCTTACCGTTTTCGAGCAGGAAAGTAACCATTCCTCTGAGCATCGCTTTTCTGTGGTCGCTTGTTCTTCCTAACTTTCTTGAACCTGGCATTTTATTTTCTCCTTTCGGTGAAACTTATATTTCGGACAATTACTTATTCTCGTCCGAACTCATAAGGTCACAGCCAAGCGACTGAAGCTTAGCCTTGACCTCGTCGAAGGACTTCTTACCGAGGTTTCTGACTTTCATCATATCCTCAGGCGACTTGTTTACAAGATCCTCGACTGTGTTTATTCCCGCTCTCTTGAGGCAGTTGAACGAACGTACCGAAAGCTCGAGTTCTTCGATCGTCATTTCCAGAACCTTATCCTTGCGGCTCTCCTCCTTTGTTTCCATAAGCTCCTGAGGATTCATTTCGTCAGAAAGCTCCGCAAACATATTGAGTCTTTCGATAAGGATCTTTGCCGCGTATGAAACAGCTTCCTTTGCGGAAATCGTTCCGTCCGTCCAGATCTCGATTATGAGCTTTTCATAGTCGGTCTTCTGTCCTACGCGGGTATTTTCAACCGTGTAGTTGCATTTGAGAACAGGGGTATAGATACTGTCAATGGGAATAACGCCTATAACGGGCGGGAGCTGCTGTTTGTTCTGCTCGGCAGAAACATAGCCTCTTCCTCTGTCAAGCGTAATATCCATATAGAGCTTCGCGCCTGCGCCGAGCGACGCAATGTGCATACCCGGATCGAGAATTTCAACCTCGCTGTCGGTCTTAATATCGCCCGCCGTTACCTCGCACTCGCCCTCGGATTCGATGTAGATTGTCTTGGGAGCTTCGCCGTACATCTTAGCTCTTAGCCCTTTAATATTGAGAATAATTTCCGTAACGTCTTCTTTAACGCCCGGGATTGTGGAAAATTCGTGCTGAACTCCGTCGATTTTTACCGATGTTGCCGCAACTCCCGGCAGAGATGAAAGAAGCACTCTCCTGAGGCTGTTGCCGAGTGTGTTGCCATAACCTGTCTGAAGCGGTTCGAGAACGAACATTCCGTAGGTGCCGTCAGACCTCTGTTTTGAGGTCTCGATGTTGAGCTTTTCGATTTTTTCAAGCATTGGTAACCCTCCCGCTTGTCTTGTCCGCAAAGCGAAAAACGCTCTGCCGCTTGTCAATTATCCTTTTCGCGCACATAGAAAGCTTATTTCCCGGTCATACTCCGTGAAAATATCCGAGTTCTCCCGAAAAACCTTCTGTCTGTATTCCTGTTAATTTTAAATCATACCATTATGCCGCTATAACGGCAGTATTGACGGAAATTCCGTACTCTAAACGCTGGGCGCTGATATGAATTAAAAATAACTGCACTAAATATCTGTATGCATTAAGTCAATTCGCTATGAATTGACTTGGCAATTCCTTATTACATAAGGACGCCTGCCCTTTGTCGATCGTGTGATATGCTTCAAAAGAGAAAAACAGCCCTTATGAATTGCCTTTAGCAATTATTTAGAATACAGCTCGATAATCAGGTGTTCAGCTATCTCGTAGTCGAGGTCGCTGTCACGCTGGAACAAGCGCGTTACCTT
>JAFLUE010000247.1 GCA_022508945.1 Oscillospiraceae bacterium | reverse complement strand
TCTGCTGAGCGTTTTGCGAAGCATAATGCGGCAAAGTGATGAATTTTGAAATTCTTTTAAATAGAGGTGAGTGTATGAGAAATTTTTACAAGAGCAACGTTCTGCTTGCGGTCGTATGCGCGCTTATTGTTGCTGTGATCGTAATTGATGTTTACGTTTTCAGGAACGAGCTGCTTATATTCTGGATATCGCTTCCGATATTGCTGGGTATCTCGGGAGTTGCCCTTGGAAAATTATTTCAGATCCGCCAGAGCGAGTATTGGTATTTTGAACAGCTTTCGGACGAGATAAAGGGTATGCAGAGAAGCTCTCTTGTAAACTTCCCTATGCCTATGGCTATCGTTGATAACAACAGGAGCGTTATCTGGAGCAATGACAGCTTTAACGATGTCTTCTTCATTCCGAGCGAGGAACAGTGTTCTATAGACGATGTTACGGAAATGCCGCTTGCGCTTTTCGGAGCCGAGGGCAGAGAGATACGCTTTGAGGATAAGTGGTTCAGGGTGTATTCCGAACCCTACAGCTTCGATATTGATAAAAAAATAGTAAACAAACAGCTTTTTTCCTCCGAACAGCAGGAGCAGGAAAACGAAACCATAACAATGCTCATTTTCCGCGACATTACCGACTTTAAAAAGCTTAAAACAACGCACGAAAAGTCAAAGCCCATCGTTATGATAGTTATGGTAGACAACTACGAGGAGCTGCTTTCGGGAGCAAAAGAGAGCGAAAGAGCGTATGTGACTATCCAGGTCGATAGGCTGATAGAGGAATATTTTGCGGAAAAACGCGCGGTCTTAAAGAAGATAACGGGCGATAAGTTCCTTATTGTTCTCGAAAGGCAGTATCTTGACGAGATGATAAACGAGAAGATGTCGCTTATAAACAAGGCGCATGAGATTATTGTCCGCGACAGAGCGGCAGTTACGCTTTCTATCGGAGTCGGAGATACAGCGGATTCGCTCGCCCAGGGCGAGAAGTTCGCGAGCGAGATGATCGAAAAGGCGCTTGAAAGGGGCGGCGACCAGGCGCTCATAAAAACCGAAAACGGCTTTAATGCCTTCGGAGCGGCGTCTCCAGGAAGAGAGCGCACGGGAAAGGTCAAAATACGACTTGCGGCGGAGAATATAAAAACGCTTATCAGAACCGCTGATACTGTGTACATAATGGGTCACAGCTACGCGGATTTTGACAGCGCCGGCTCGGCGATAGGTCTTACCTGCGCTATAAGAAGAATGGGCATACCCGCGTATACGGTCGCCTGGTTCAGAGACGGCTCCAAAACGAACGCGAAGGCGCTTTTCGATATGTTCAGCGATTATGATACTTCGGTCGCCATAGAGCCGGAGGAAGCGAAAAAATGGGTCACGGACAAGTCGGTTCTCATAGTGGTAGACACTCACGTTGAAAAAAAGCTTGAGGATAAAGAGCTTTATGAAATGATGAAAAAAAGCAGGGTCGTTATTGTCGACCACCATCGTCTGAGCGCGGGTGCTATTACGGAGTTCGGGGTCAGGTGTCAGGAAAGCAACGCCTCGTCCGCCGCGGAGCTTGTGACGGAGCTTATCCAGTATTTCAGCCCCGACGCGCTTATAAACGCTCTTGAAGCACAGGCGCTTCTTGCGGGAATAATGCTTGATACAAAGGATTTCGTCATGCGCTCGGGAGTATCGACCTTTGAGGCAGCCGCCTATCTTAAAAAGCAGGGCGCGGATACTATTGCCGTAAAAAAGCTGTTTGATACTTCTATAGAGAACAAAATGCGAAAGGCGGAGATAATTTCCTCCGCGGAGATATACAGAGGAAAATGCGCTATCTCGAAGGTCGAGGAGCCGTTTTCGGGACTTCGTATCGTATGCTCTCAGGCGGCGGACGAAATGCTGTATATCAAAAATGTTGACGCGGCGTTTACGATCTACCCGATCGAAAACGGCTGGAGTGTAAGCGCGAGATCGCTCGGAAAGATCAATGTTCAGGTCATCATGGAAAACTTAGGCTCAAATCCCGACGACGGCGGCGGTCACCAGTCAATGGCGGGCGCCCAGCTCTACGATTGTACGTTAGAAGAGGCACTTGAAAGGCTTCAGAAGGCAATCGACGTATACTTCTCGAATGTACCCGAGGAGCCGGTAAAATAAATTTATTAGCACCTTATTATTGGGATTTATTTAAATTTTTGCTTGAATATAGTGTTGTTCCGGCGGATTGATTTAAAATAAATTTCAAAACCGCGCAGCGGTCAAGAGCCAATTTGTCCAAAACCACACAGTGGTATCAAACGAATTTCAAAAA
>JAFLUE010000246.1 GCA_022508945.1 Oscillospiraceae bacterium | reverse complement strand
ATTCGGAGCGCATTTTGTTTTAAAAAGTGCATTTTATACAAGCAGAAGCCTGTCGGGAACAGGCGTTGAGGAGGATATAGATGTAGATGAACAACAATTCTTTTGATAAGACAATTGCTCTTGCGGGAAACCCGAATGTCGGCAAGAGTACGGTTTTTAACGCCCTCACCGGTCTTCACCAGCACACGGGAAACTGGGCGGGAAAAACCGTGGAGACTGCGAGCGGCTTTTTTAAAACCGAAGCCTTTTCGTATCGTCTGGTAGACATTCCCGGGACATACTCCCTTATCGCGCATTCGGCGGAAGAGGAAGCCGCGCGCGATTTTATCTGCTTTGGCGGAGCGGACGCGGCGGTCGTGGTTTGCGACGCGGTCTGTCTTGAGCGCGGACTGAATCTTGCGCTTCAGGTAATGGAGATATGCCCGAAAACACTGGTTTGCGTAAATATGCTTGACGAAGCAAAACGCGCAGGGGTAAAAATTGATTTAAAGCTGCTCGAAAAAGAGCTTGGCGTTCCTGTCGCGGGGATCACCGCGCATAAAAAGCGTACGCTGAAATTGCTTACCGAAAAGCTCGACAGGCTTTGCGCGTCGGATAGACCCGCAAAGCCTCGAAAGCTCAAATACATAAAGCCGCTTGAAGACGCGGCACAAATAACCGCAAAGGTCATAGAGCATGAGTTTTCGCTTGAATTTCCCGAAATGGGCGTTCCCGCAAAATGGGCAGCTTTAAGGCTTATAGACGGCTCAATGGTAAATGAATTAAGCGAGCGCTGTAAACATTCGGGAAGGAACCTTCTCGAAAACGCCGCCCTTTCCGAGGCTTTGGCACAGTCGAAAAAGCTGCTTTCGGAAAACGGTATAACCGAAGATATATTACAGGATAAGATCGTCGGCTGCATTTACGAAAACGCCGGGGAAATATGCAAAAAAGCGGTAACAATGCCGCCGCGTGAGACGTCAAAAATAGATAAGATACTTACAAGCAGGGTATTTGGCTTTCCTATAATGTTTTTGCTGCTTATCCTTGTTTTCTGGATAACGATGATCGGCGCGAATTATCCGTCGGAGTATCTGGGGATAGCGCTGTTCTGGCTTGGCGACAGGATAGGAGAGCTGTTCGGAATGATAAACGCTCCCGATTGGCTTTCGGGAATAATCGTAGACGGCGCGTACAGGGTACTTGCCTGGGTGGTTTCGGTGATGCTTCCGCCAATGGCAATATTTTTCCCGCTGTTTACCTTGCTCGAGGACTTAGGCTATCTTCCGAGGGTCGCGTACAATCTCGACAAGCCTTTTCACAAATGCAGCGCTTGCGGAAAACAGGCGCTTTGTATGTGCATGGGCTTCGGCTGTAACGCCGCGGGAGTTACGGGCGCGCGTATCATCGACAGCCGCCGCGAGCGGCTTATCGCGATACTCACAAATTCTCTCGTCCCATGCAACGGGCGTTTCCCGATGATCTTAGCTCTTATCTCGGCGTTTTTCGTAAGCGGCGCAAAAGGCAGCAGCATACTTTCGAGCTTATTGTCGGCGGTCATTTTCACGGCGGTGATCGTACTTGGGATAATGATGACGTTTTTAGCTTCAAAAATACTCGCGAAAACGCTTCTTCGAGGAGAACCGTCATCATTTACACTCGAGCTTCCGCCGTTTCGCAAGCCGCAGTTCGGAAAGATCATTGTGCGCTCTTGCCTTGATAGAACGGTTTTTGTGCTTGGGAGAGCGGCGTCGGTCGCGGCTCCCGCGGGCGCGGTTATATGGCTTTTGGCAAACATAAGCGTTTTCGGAAATACACTGCTTTCGTACATCACTGGCTTTTTCGAGCCGTTCGGTCAGCTTCTGGGAATGGACGGCGCGATAATAACGGCATTTTTGCTTGGAATTCCCGCAAATGAGATCGTTATCCCGCTTATAGTAATGATCTACGAGCAAAGCAGCGTAATAGCCGAGATATCGACCGACCGGCTTTTTGAGCTATTTACACAAAACGGCTGGACAGTTGTGACGGCGATATGCGTTATTGTCTTTACGCTTTTTCATTTCCCGTGTTCAACAACGCTGCTTACGGTAAAAAAAGAAGCGGGCGGCTGGAAATGGGCGGCACTTGCGTTTTTGATCCCGCTTATAATCGGCGTTGCGCTTTGTTTGATAATCAATTTATGCTCGCTGATTTTTTCGATAGCATAGCAGGAGAAGTTAATTGCGTTGTTGCAAATTATATAATAATTTAAAACGTTGTTCGGGCGGATTTATTTAAAAAGAAATTTCAAAACCGCGCAAAGCTGCGCTTTGC
>JAFLUE010000245.1 GCA_022508945.1 Oscillospiraceae bacterium | reverse complement strand
GCGGGAATTATTGCGGCATATCCCGTTTACAAGAAAGTCACCGAGATTCAGAGAGCGAAGATCGCTCCCGAGATTCTAAGGCTTACAGATGAGCTTCAAAAGTAATTTTTCAGGTTGTCGGGCATACATTGTATGTCCGATTTTTTATTTTAATAAAACCTTAACATTTCTAAAATATTTTGAAAACAAACGCAGGTTATAATGTAATTACAAAAAACAAATCAAACAGATTTTACAGGAGGAAACTACAATGAAAAAAATGTATTTGGTAACAGGCGCGGCAGGATTTCTGGGCGGTACGATTTGCAGACAGCTTATTGACAGGGGCGAGCGCGTGAGAGCGTTCGTACTTCCCAACGACCCCGCGATAAAATTCGTTCCCGGAGAAGCGGAGATAGTCACGGGCGATCTTCGCGACAAGGCTTCGCTTGAGAAATTTTTCACTGTTCCGGAGGACACAGAAACGATCGTTCTTCACATTGCAAGCATTGTGACAGTTGATCCCGAATACAATCAGCGCGTTATGGACGTGAATGTCGGCGGCACTCAGAACATCATCGACCTTTGTCTTGCTCATAAGGAGTGCAAAAAGCTCGTTTATTGCAGCAGCACAGGAGCAATTCCCGAGGTGCAAAAAGGCACCGCGATCCGCGAGGTCACGCGCTTTGATGAAAGCAAGGTCATAGGATGTTACAGTCAGTCCAAAGCACTTGCAACTCAGCTTGTTCTGGACGCGGCTAACCAAAAGGGTCTGAACGCGTGTGTTGTTCACCCAAGCGGGATTCTCGGTCCCGAGGACTATGCGGTAGGTGAAACAACAAGCACCCTTATTAAGATAATCAATGGTGAAATGCCTATGGGAATTGATGGATCATTCAATCTTTGTGATGTTCGCGATCTGGCGCAAGGCACAATTCTTGCCGCCGATAAGGGCGCTAAGGGCGAGTGCTATATTCTCGGCAATGATGAGGTTTCGTTCAGAGATTTTTCCAGACTTGTTTCCGAAGAAAGCGGCTGCAAGCGCGTAAGAATGTTCCTGCCGCTTCGTCTTGCGGATTCTATGGCAAAAATGATGGAGAAAAAGGCTAAGAAAAAAGGCGAAAAGCCGATGATGACCTCCTTTTCCGTTTACAATCTCGCGCGCAACAACACCTTTGATTCTACCAAGGCGCGCCGCGAGTTGGGCTACACTACCCGCTCCTACCGTGAAACTATTCACGATGAAATAGCGTGGTTGAAAGCTGAACAGAAGATCTCGTAAGGAGGATTTATGGCTGACGTTTGTGTTATTACGGGCGGCGGCAGCGGAATGGGACTTGCTGCCGCGAAAAATCTGCCAAGGAATAAGATCATAGTTATCGCGGGACGTACCGCTTCAAAGCTGGAAAAGGCTGTGGAGGAGCTTAAATCGCTGGGTTATGAAGCTCATTACAAAACCTGTGATACGTCAAAGCGTTCTTCCGTCAGGGAGCTTGCGGAATTTGCGGCAAGCCTCGGAAAAGTGCGGAATGTTATCAATGCCGCGGGACTTTCTCCCGCAATGGCAAAGCCGGAGCAGCTTATAAGAGTAAACGCTTTGGGAACCGTTTATGTTAATCAGGAATTTGAAAAGGTAATGTCGCAAGGTGGAGTTATAGTTGATGTTTCGTCAAATTCCGCCTATGCGCTGCCGAAAATAATTATTCCGAAAAGCGCGTATTCCCTTGCAGATTCCAATGAGGAAAAATTCTTAAAAAAGATGATAAAGAGAAGCGATCTCCCTAAAGGAGAGTACGCTAAATCGGGGCTTGCGTATGCGTTATCAAAAAACTTTGCCGTGTGGTATGCTCAAAAATCCGCTTTTGAATACGGCAAAAAGGGTATCCGTGTTGTATCATTAAGTCCGGGGCTTATCGCTACCGATATGGGAAATCTCGAAGCCGAAGAGGGCGCAAAAATGCTGCGTTACGGCGCTGAAAATCGTATGGGAACGCCGGAGGAACTCGGATTCGCGATTGCTACACTTGCAGACGAACGAAACGGCTATCTCGCCGGAGTGGATATACTTTGCGATGGCGGCTGCACTAATGGTAAAATGTTTCGGTGAGTTTACCTTTAAGAGTTCTGCCCTATTCCTTTAAGCTGCCGTGTGTCCGCTCCCCTCGCACTCTCCCTATAAAGAAAGGCATTATCAACTATGCAGTCGGTAATGCCTTTTCTTATTTTCTGCGCTTGCCGCGCTCTTTCATCAGCGCGTCCGAGAGTGCGTCGTTCAGCTTCGTTTAGCCTTTCTTCTTCTTTTTCAGCTCTGCTTCA
>JAFLUE010000244.1 GCA_022508945.1 Oscillospiraceae bacterium | reverse complement strand
TGATTTTTGAAATTTCGCGCTCGACTATTGTGTTGTTGCAAATTACATCATAATATTAAATTTTGATAGAGTTCAGCTCTTCAAGCCACAGCGCCGCCTGAGCGTCGGACGGCATACGCCAGTCTCCCCTCGGCGAGAGCGAGACCGAGCCGACCTTTACGCCGTCGGGCAGACAGCTCCGCTTGAACTGCTGAGCAAAAAACCGCCTGTAAAACGTCTTTTCCCATTTGAGGATAACGTCCGCCGAGTAGCTGTCTTTAAACGCGTATTTCGCGAGCCTATACACCTTTTTCGGTGAAAATCCCCAGCGTATCCCGTTATACAAGAAAAAGTCGTGAAGCTCATAGGGGCCTACGATATCCTCGGTTTTCTGCGATATCTCACCGTTTTTCGCGGGGAGAAGCTCGGGGCTTACCGGAGTTTCGAGAATATCATTAAGCGCCCTTTTAAGCTCCGCATTTTCGGATACGTCCATAAAGTATCTTACGATGTGCCGTGCGAGAGTCTTCGGTACGGAACAATTCACTCCGTACATACTCATGTGGTCGCCGTTATAGGTTGCCCACCCCAGCGCAAGCTCCGACAGATCGCCCGTTCCGACAACGATACCGTTTTTCTCGTTGGCGATGTCCATAAGCAACTGTGTTCTCTCTCGCGCCTGAGCGTTTTCGTATGCAGTATTCAGTTCGCCGTCCTTATGCTCGATGTCGCGGAGATGAACGTTTACCGCTTCGGTTATGCTTATGGTCTTAAACGTAACGCCAAGCGCCTCGCAAAGTGTTTGGGCGTTTGATCTCGTGCGGCTCGTCGTCCCGAAGCACGGCATGGAGACCGCGATAATGTCGGTCATAGGTCGGTTAAGGAGCTTCATTGCCTCGGCTGCTGCCAAAAGCGCAAGACAACTGTCAAGTCCGCCTGATATTCCCAAAACCGCACACGGACAGTTTATATGCTTCAGGCGCTTCGCAAGACCGTGCGCCTGCATTGCGAGAATTTTCGCGCAGCGCGAGTTTTTCTCATCGTCCTCGCTCGGAACAAACGGCATCGCCTCGATTTTTCGGGTAAGCGCGGTCTGTTCAATTTCCGTCTCAAGGTATATTTTCTGAACAAAAACTCCCTCACTGCCGCATTCAAACGAGGTGTTGCGAAGCCGCTCGGAATACAGCTTTTTCACGTCAATCTCCGACACGGTTAGTCCCGTTGTATACAGCTCGCTTTCGGCAAGCGTCTTTCCGTTTTCCGCTATCATTCTGTGCCCGCCGAAAACAAGGTCGCCCGTGCTTTCTCCCTCTCCCGCCGAAGCGAAAACATATCCGCAGATGATGCGTGCGGACTGACCTACAATAAGGCTCTTTCGATATTCGTCCTTTCCGATGGTTTCGTTGGACGCGGAAAGATTCGCGATTATTGTCGCTCCGTTCAGCGCGAGGTCGATCGACGGCGGCTTCGGCGCCCACAGATCCTCGCATATCTCCGCCGCGAACACAAGCTCGGGATAGTCCTCAAAACCGAAAACCAAATTAAGCCCGAACGGGACCGATTCTCCCAAAACAAGCTCTGTGCTGTTTTCCTCGGGCGCGGAAGCAAACCAGCGCTGCTCATAAAACTCATTGTAATTAGGGAGATATTTTTTCGGAACAACCCCCCGTATCTGTCCGCCCTGAACTACGACCGCGCAGTTGTATACCTTTCCGTTTATTCGCAAAGGACACCCCACCGCCACAAGCATATCGCTGTTTTCGGTTTGGCTTATTATATTTTTGAGCGCGTTCTCCGCGCCGTCCAAAAGCGTGGGTTGAAAGAACAGATCGCCGCAGGTGTAGCCCGTAACGCAAAGCTCGGGAAACACAAGAATTTTTACGCGTCCTTTTTCCGCCTCGCGGATAAGGTCTATAACAGCCTTCGCGTTGTATTCGCAGTCCGCGACCTTTACCTCGGGAGTTGCCGCCGCGGTTTTTATAAATCCGTCAAACATTTTTATCACCTTTTTCATCAAACATAGCTATACATCTTATATTATACACCATTCGCGATTAAAATTCAATACCAAAAACAAAAAAAGGGGAGCAATTGACCCGACAAAGAGCAAAAAATATAACGTATCCGCGCGACAGGGCATTTTTTCAACGTTGACGGTCCTTTATCATGTAGATGTGTTTGAACCTGATTGACATAAAAACTCCCGAATGACTTCGGGAGTTACAGCTTGTAGAAAAACCAAAAACGTTGTTTTGACGGATTTATTTAAATAAAAATTTCAAAACCGCGCAAAGCTACGCTTTGCGCTATCTAAGCATTGCTTCACAC
>JAFLUE010000243.1 GCA_022508945.1 Oscillospiraceae bacterium | reverse complement strand
AACGCTTTCGTTGTCCTCGATCATATTGACCGAAACGCATAAGCCTTTTTCGTTCATACCGTCAAGCGGCGCGTAAATTGCCGCCAAAGTCAGCACATTGTCGCTGAGAATATTTGAACCCAAGCCGATAAAATCTGTGTTTACCGTTGAGATCGAGGAATAACCGCTGTTCGGGTGAGCCTCGACAATAAGCGCGTTACAGTTATACCAGTCGAAATTCCGCCCGAAATAATAACCGTTTTCGCCCTTTGCACAAAACGCCGAGCAGCCGAAAATATTTGCGCCGAAGCTCGAAAGAGCGTCGCCTATAAGGTTCCTCGCGAGAAACGCAATTACCTCGCTGTCGCTTTCCGCGCCGCCCTCCGCTAAGAACTGACCGAATTTATAATCGCCGCTGCAGCTCGTATGGGACAGCCCTTTTTCAAGCTCGGTGATCTTCATGTTCTCCGAATTTATCACGCTGTTTGTTTCCGATTGCGAGGATTGATTATTTTGATTACTCTGAACGCTATTGTTTCCGATCCCGCCGGAATCCGCACAGGCAGTAAGCACAAGCGCTGAAAGTGCTAATATAATTATTCTTTTCATAATTACCGATGCCCTCCGATAATCAGCCTTGCGAACACCACAACGCCGAAGCCTATCATAATTATCCCGAATATTTTATTCAGCCTTGAAAAGCCCTTTTCGCCGAATTTGTCCTTGATTTTTCGGGCAATCGCGGACAGGGTTATCCACCATATCAAAGTTCCAATCAGAACTCCCGTAACAAGAGCTACTCCGTCTGCAACATTGAGCCTGCCGTCAATTCCGAAATATGAAAACGCGAACAGAAAAGTCAGCACCGCCGCGGGATTTGTAATTCCCACACTGAACGCGCTTAAAAACATCGCGCCGTAGTTGGTTTTTGTTTCGGCGTTTGCCGCGCTGCTTTGCTTTTTCAGCAGCGTCCCGATTCCCATAGCGAGTATCAGCAAGCCGCCGACAATGTTTATCGGAAGCTGATATTGTGTAAGAAAATCCGAGATAACCGTTATCCCGAACGCTCCCACAATCGCGTAAAAGCAGTCCGCCGCGGACGAGCCGAGTCCCGTTATAATTCCGCATTTCATGCCGCCCTGCAGTGTTCTTTGTACGCACAACGCGCCTACTGCTCCCGCAGGAACTCCGAAAATAATTCCTATCAGAACACCCTTTAAAAGATAGATCATACAGCCGCTTTATGACAGTCCTTGCAGATTATTTTCGTTTTGCCCGCGTCGATTTTGTCCTCTTCAAGGATAAGCTCGCCGATGCTCTCCGCGCGGATAATGCCTCCCGAGGGGTTTTTAACGCTGTCGATATGGCTTGAAATTTCAGCGTCAACCGTTGAATACTCAAACGCAAGTGTAGTGTTTATAAGCTTGCAGTTTTTCATCACGAGATTTTCAATGTAGCACATTCCCTGAAGGCTTTCTATTGTGCAGTTTACAAGTGTAAGGTTTTTGGAATTCCAGCCGAGATATTCTCCCGAGATAAACGAATCGTAAACCGTTACATTTTCGCTGTTCCAGAAAGCGTCCTTGCTGAGCAGCTTTGAATTGCGTATTACGATATTCTTGCAGCCGTCAAACGAATAGTTTCCCACAAGATTGAAATTCTCAAATTCCATATTTTCGCTGTTCATCGCGAAATAATCGCCCTTTGCGGTGACATCCTTGGCGGTGACATTTTTACAATGCCAGAGAGTTTCGGCGGCGTTGGTAAACTGCACATTGTCCAAAGTCACCCCGTCACAGCGGCGAAAGCCTTTGGGAGCTTCGTAGAGCGTATCGGTCATCTCAATGTTATTGGTATACCATATCCCCGCGCGTCCCATATCGAAAACAGAACCGTCGCGAACAGTGATGTTTTCGGAATACCACAGCGGATATTTCCACTTGAACATACAACCGATAAGCTCAATGTTTTTGCTGTGTTTGAGCGGGGATTCCCCGTCATCAAAAATGCTGTCAATTATTTTCAGATCTGCGCCTTGAAACAGCGCGCGTTCGCCCGAAAAAAAGCCCTGCTGTATTTCTTTCATTTTCCTTTTATCTCCTTTTCAAGATTGTACATAAGATAGTCCAGACAAGAAATTTGTCTGTTTACCTCGTGGGATTTGTCAAGCAGCGCGGCGCGGTGTTTTTCAAGAAGCCGTATCTCTTCACGAACGGATTTGCAGCTCTTAAAGCTCGTAATGGTTTTTTCATCGCACCCCGCGTCAATCAGATTCTGAAGTATTGCCACGGTCATAACATCACTTCCTTTGCTTAGAAATATTATAACATAAATTCAAGCGCCGCAGGCGCGGCAGCGCGAAGCGCTGTTATTTTGCGAAGCAAAATAATTTAATGTTTCAATAAAATTGCCGTTCGGCGTAAGCCGACAGCGCCGAATGGCGCTG
>JAFLUE010000242.1 GCA_022508945.1 Oscillospiraceae bacterium | reverse complement strand
AAAAAATTCGGATTATGGCATATACGGCACAGTCCGATTTTTTATTATATAATGATTTTGCGATGATGATAATGACGAGCGCAAATCCTTAGCACATATTCTTTTGTGCTTTGGCACAAACGCAAAGCGGGTCAAAAACGGAAAAACAAAAGATAATTAAAAAAGTTTTTATTGAAACAAAAAAGTGCGGCATTGCTATTAAAACAATGCCGCAAATGGTCTTTATATAAACTATGGTTAGAAATCTTCTTTTACAATGACCGACCAGTCTTTGCCTTTATACGCGTTATATCCTTGAGTATGCGCGTATCCGTAGATCGTTTTCGGTTGTCCCGACGAGCTCTCTTTGATCATATAACCGTATGGTTCTCCCTTGATGACATTATTCAAGACAGGGGTGTCACGCAGGTCTTTTTTGAAAACATCTTCTCTTTGGAGTGACGCTATGACCTGTCCTTGTATATTGACCAGATAAACGCTTCCTTTTTCGCTTACCTTTGCCTTTTCGATAATATCGTAAATAAAATTCCAATTGAAGCGCGTAGAGATCACGCCTAATAATTCACCGTTCGGGGCAACAACAGGGGCGCTGTACGCCACCGTATAATCGCCGATATTCTCATCGAAATACATATCGGACACGGTGTTTGTTCTGCCTTTAAGTACAGAGGCAAACCATTCCCTTTTGGTCACATCGTTACCCAATAAATTATTTCTGTTGGCGGCACCCACAAGAACACCGTCACTGTTTGCAAGAAAAACATCATAGTAGACCTCATAAAGATCGCAGATGTTTTTTAGCAGCTTATTTACCGCGTTTTGATTTGTCGTGCTTGGATCGGTCAAGGAGTCAACGATCAGATCAAAGGTCGCCCATGCCTGCACGTCACAGTTTCTCTCAAACAGATTTCTGTCAATTTTGTCGATCAGATCATACGCGATATCCGCAGTCCGCACACCCGCCATATCATTTATCATGAGCAAAAGCTCGTTCATCTGATGTTCGCTGTGCGCGTTGGCATTGCTCGACTTGTTAGCCAGTTCCTGTATCTCCCTGGCGATCACGGAAAACCCCGCGCCCGCCGCTCCCACTCTTGCCGCCTCGATAGAAGAGTTGATCGACAGGATATGTGTTTGCTGTGCCACGTTTTTTATTTCCTTGATATTCGTCATCAAGTCTTTGCGCTTGTTTACAAGCTCCACAAGCAAAGCCGCCAGATCGTTGGAATTTCCTTTTCTGAAATCGCTCATACCGTTTATCTCCCATATAACAAAGCTCACCGAAAAACAGAGTACGTTCAAACTGTTCCGATAATTATTTGATTATTTTAAAGCACACCGTTTTTTCGTTGATAAGCGGGTTGTGATATTCAAAAAACACGATCCCCGACACGGGAGTTCTGATCTCCGATACCACCTCTCCGTCAAACGGGTCTGTTATCCTGCCTATTATATCGCCGCGCGAAACGGTCTTGCCGACCTCCGTAAGACTCACGAAAATGCCTGCCGCCTCGGACTGTATCTGCCTTATCTCCGACTCGTTTGTGATCTCCGTGATATAACCCGGGTGAGTTTTCGTAAACACGATCCCGCGGTTGTTCATAAATCTCAAAATCGCCGCGGTAGTCTCATCGGCGGAGTTTTCGTCGATCACATCGGTAGCGTTCGCGTAGACCGAAAACGCCTTCGTTTCCCATATCTGCCAGTTGTAGTTCAGCGTAGTGGTGTCGTAAGGGCGCGGTTTTCTGATAATGCCGTACTCCAGTCCGAAGTCCTTCATGATCGTGTTATCGGTAAAGCCCGTGTCCATTATTTTAACATGGGGCAGGAAATTTCCGGGCTGATAAAAGCTCGCTAACTGTATTCCGTATTCGTAGCCCTGAAGCTCCTTGAAAAGCCCGTCCGCTATGCGCTGGGTAGTTTCGCCAAGCTCATAACCCGGGAACATTCTGTTGATGTCGGTGTTATCCATTGCCCAGAAGCGTTTTCCGAGGTTCATGGAGTAGTAATTGACGCAGGGGATAACTAAGATCTCGCAGCCCTCGGCGATCTTTGCCTCCGCTTCGAGCTTTTTCAGATCCCTTACCATTTTGCTGCAAACGTACATCTGCTGCACTTCGTTTCCGCGCAGCGCGCCTATTATAGCGAGCGTCTTTTCTCCGTGACCGAATTTGAAGCCGATAATATCAAGCTGCTCACGGTAGGGCGATTTCAGCGAAAAAAGAATTTTTTTAGTCACGCTTCTCACCTCCCCGAACAGGCTCCAATATACGCGCCAGCAGCGAACCGCCGTAAACCACGGGGTATTCCCGAAGCGTAAAGATCAGCCCGTCGCAGACTGCCTTTACTTCCTCAACGATCTTTGAGGTCAATGGATCAACGACATCGCCTATGTGGTCGCCTTTTTTCACGGTGTCTCCGAAATTCGCCAG
>JAFLUE010000241.1 GCA_022508945.1 Oscillospiraceae bacterium | reverse complement strand
AATTTTGAAATTCTATTTAAATCAATCCCCTCGCAACAACGTTATTTAAACAATCAGCCAAAACAACACTATTTAAACAATCTGCCAAAACAAAGAAAGCTTTCCCTCAAAAAAGTTATTCAATATTTTTCAGTTCATCACAGTCGATATAGTCCTCGATATATTGTTTTTTCAGCAGCTCGCGCGGGATATAGTCGTTGAATTTTCCGACTATCTCGCAGTTGTCGGGAATATGAAAGCCGTATTTGTCCGCGCCGCTTGCTTTGATCGAGTTAAGCGCGGAGATAAGCGCACCTTTCCCTCTGTCGCTTCTTACTTCAATGCATACGGGTATGCTCCTTGACAGCCATAAATTCGCGTCAAAGCCGCGCTCGCGCAAAGCGAAAACAAGCGCCGCCATACCGCGCGTTCCCAAAAACGGAAATACCGCGAAAACGGTTTGCGAAAGCGCTAAAACAAGCCGCTCGCCTTCGGACAGCGTTCCCCCGTAAAGCGCGTTTTCAAATATTATCTGACCGCCTGCAGCATTTCTGCAAAGCGCGCGAATATCCGAAAGTCGCTTTTTCGCGCTTTCGTCAAGAAAGCCGTACTCCTCATCGCTTTGTATGACTTCGAGCATCTTTTTCATCACCTTTGTGTGAACATATTCATTTCCGACGTCCGTCCACATATTCGATGAAATTCCCTGAATGTGCTTAACGTAGATTATCAGCGCCTTTCGGTCAAGCTCTGTGACCTCCCATGCCTGACCCGCAAGCGCAAATTGATTTCCTACGGGAAACGGGTTCTGGACCGTGCCGATCTCCTCGGAGTTGTGGCGGACGCTGTATTCCATTGGTACGGAAAAAACCGCCAAAAACTCGTAATTGTTTACAACTCCCTCTCCTCTTTCTCCGATCAGAAGCGCTCCGTCCTCTCCGCGTTCGAGCATTCCGTTTTCAAGCAAATGACGAAGCAGCAAAAGATAGTCGTCCTTTGTGACATTTCTGAAAACCGACAGCGTCAGAATTTGCCGCGCAAGCTCTTTTGGCATAAGCGAGGCGTTTGCGGTCATTACAGACATCGTCTGGTGGAACAAAAGGCTGTACGGGAGCTTTGGCAGATACATCGGCTCTACCCATTTTTCGCGTGTATACAGCAGTATTTCCGCGCAGCACATAACGAAATCCCAGTTTATTTCCTTGTAGAAATCGTTTGGGGGAAGGCTCGTATCGTGCCTGAACGCGAAGCGCATTTCCGCTTCTCCGCCGCGCCTTCCCGTGCGTCCGAGCCGCTGTACAAGCCCCGAGACCGTAAGCGGACAGCCTGTCTGAACTATCCTCTCCAGATGCCCCAGATCGACCCCAAGCTCCAGCGTGACCGTAGCGCCCGTGCAAACGGGAAGCTCGCCGCTTTTCATTCGTTTTTCGGCAAATTCCCTGAGCGCGGGGGAAATGTTTGCGTGGTGGACAAGATAACAGTCGTTTCCGTGATTTTTTTCGGACAGTCTGCGAAGATGCGCGATATTTTCCTCGACCTCGCCCTTGCTGTTTGAAAACAGGATACAGCGCTTCGCGTGGGTGCTTTCATAGAGATATTCGTAGTATTTTTCGAGGAGCGTTTTGCTGTTTGAGTTGGGGATCTTCTCGGCGATCGGGAAGTACCTGACCGAAAGCCTGACCTTTCTTCCGCCCTCGCGGCATATCGGAGTTACACAGACCCTGTCAGTCCCCATACACAGCCATTTTTCCGCATTTGTGCAGTCTCCGAGCGTTGCGGAAAGCCCTATCCTGCGCGGAGAAAACCCGATTATCCGTTGTATTCTTTCGAGAACGGACAGAAGCTGGAGTCCGCGGTCGTTGTCCATAAAATAATGGACCTCGTCTATGATGATAAATCTCAGATCCGAAAACAGTCTGAAAATATTCGAGCTGTTTCTGATAAGCAGGCTTTCGAGGCTCTCGGGAGTCGTCTGCATAACTCCGCTCGGACTTTTCACAAGGCGTTTTTTCGCGGTCGGCGAGGCGTCGCCGTGCCATTTTGTCACGGGGATATCCGCTTCTTCGAGCAGCTCGTCAAGGCGCTCAAACTGGTCGTTTATAAGCGCCTTAAGCGGCGAAACATATAACACCCCGACGCTTTTCGAGGGGTTCTCCCACAAATGCGTAAGCACGGGCAGAAACGCCGCTTCGGTTTTTCCGCTGGCAGTTCCCGACGTCAGAAGCAAATTATCGTCGCCGTCAAAGATTTCCTCCGCCGCCGCGACCTGTATCTCGCGAAGCTCTTCCCATTTGTTTCGATAAATGTAATCTTGGATAAACGGCGCAAAACGATAAAAAACGCTGTTGCTCATAACGACTCCTTATTTAAAAAGAATTTCAAAATTCATCACTTGATGGCAGCAGAGCTGCCATCAAGTGAGAACCGCGTGAATTTTTTCTGCGAAAAAATTCACGC
>JAFLUE010000240.1 GCA_022508945.1 Oscillospiraceae bacterium | reverse complement strand
CGTATCTTTCTTCGTTTTCCATCGTTATCCTCCGTTTCATTGGTTGATTTTTGTTGTTTGTTTCAACAATGACGTAAGGGACTAACAGACATAAAAATACCCGTGCATAGGTCGCACGGGCAGCATAATCATCTCACAAGGAATAAAGCGGTAATTTGGCGGCACAAAAGTCACCGCACAAGTCATACCACACCTTTATGATATGTTCTTTGCATAATCGCCCGTTTGACCCATAACTGTCGCCGCTTGCCACTTTATTCACCTCCGTGATATATTCTTTACAATACTGATATTATAACATAAACAGATCGGAATGTCAATTGTTTTTTTGCGTTTATATCTTTTTTTCGCAGAGACTGTGTCGGTTATGTCCGCATGGATCTCGGAAGCGGAAATGAGTTTTGGACAACATGGCGGGGAAAACGCGAGGAACTGAACGACAGCATTTTTAAAGCCGAGCTGAACGAGGTTGTCAATCAGCTTCGCAAGGACGGGCTGCTGAAAGACAGATACTCGATGCATAAAATGTGCGCGAACAAATCCAATCTTGCTCTGGGCGGGAGCCACGGATTCTCGGTGGAATCGGAAAAACATTTTTTCTCCTTCGATGTCTGCCCTTGCCCGGCAATTACGATGAGGATATCTATGATGAATGTTACGAAACGGAACAGCAGGAGCAGACGAATAAGCCCGTGGAACAGCAGTAAGAATGGACGCAATTAACACTTTTGTGAAATATAAACCTCTTCAAGAGGGGGCGGACGTGTGGGAGGCTCGGTCTGTCGATCAATCCCCTCTGTCATACAAGTGACACATCTCCACACTCTGCCAAATGGATATCATTTTTTGGTCATTATCAGTATATAAGATCTACGATCAGCCCTGTCGCCAGTGAGAAAAGCATCACAAAAGCGAGATACAGTATAAACCTTTTTATCCCCAGCACTATTTTTAACGCGCCGAGGTTGGTAATTTTTGTGGCAGGACCTGTTATCATAAACGCCGATGCGCTGCCCAAACTCATTCCGTCGGCAAGCCACTGTATCAGCAAAGGAATGGTTCCGCCTCCGCAGGCATAGAGCGGAACGCCGATAGTAGCCGCCATCAGCACGCCAAAGCCCTCATTCTTGCCGAACAGACCGCTTATAAACTCCGCCGGAACATATCTTTGGAACAATACCGAGAGAACAACGCCGATAAAGAACCACAGCGCGGTCGCCTTGATGTTTCTGCCTATATTTTTCAGCAGTCTTATAAAAAGATTCGGGTCGGTGTCCTTGCTTTTCGGTTCGTCAAATCCCGAAAAAATAAAGAACGGCTTGTCCTTGTAAAAAACGCGTATCATAAGCCCCGCGACGATTCCGCACAAAAAGCTTGAGAGAATGCGTACAGCGAGAGCCGTGCTGCCAAGTGCCGTGCTGTAAATTATAAGCTGTGGATTAAGCATGATAGAACTCATCATAAACGCCGCCAGCCAATCGTCCCGAAATCCGCTTTTTGAAAATGACGCCGCAAGCGGAATTGTGCCGTACATACACAAGGGCGACGCGATGCCGAGAATGCTCGCGGGAATAACGCCAATTATGCCAAGCTTTTTGCTGCCCATTTTGCGGAACAGTCCGTGGATATGATCCTTGACAAAAACCGAAATAACAGAGCCAAGAACAATGCCAAGCGCGTAATATGGAAGTATCTGCCTTATTTGAAGATCAAAGTAATACCACAGATAAACTGCTTCCCTTTGTATAATTTCAACCATCGATTTTCACAAAACCTATTCTGTTGCAAATCGGACCTCTATTTCCATGTTGCCGCTTAACGATTGCAGTTCTTTCAAATATTCTTCGTCGATCTTAGCTATTACCGGCATATCATGATCTGCGGCGTTCTCGCTTACCCATATGGTAAACCAACTGCCGGTCCATGCAACGCCCCCGCATTCCCAAGGCATATTTTCCGCTGAGTTCGTTTCCAAGGATTCACTCTCGCTGCAGCAAAGATCATCCGTTGATCTGTAACCCGTTACGGTATAAACGCCTTCATCCCGCAGCTTTTTCGCAAATGCGTGTCCCACAGTTGTATCTGTAATTGTCATTCCATATTCTTTTCCATTGATCGTTATGATTGCGCGTACATTCTCTGCCACATCCGAAATCTCACTGTTTGTTGGAGTTTTATCATTTTCTGTACTGCTTGATTCATCGGACTTTTGAGCAGATGAATTTTCTGTTTTTGAATTTGATGATTCCGTACCGGACATTTCTGAGTTTTGCGAATTGTTTGCACATCCTGAAAGCGAGAAAGCAATACAAAAGCAGATCAGCATAAATAACTCAATTATTTTACCTTTCATTTGACTACTCCGTTTTTAGAATTGACTGATAGATTCGTTGTTCTTAACCGTTAATTTTTACCAAATTGTAGGTGCGGCTGCCAAGCCCGATATCCGCGGCGTGTTCAAGAGTATGCAGACCGTTTCGGGATTCGAT
>JAFLUE010000024.1 GCA_022508945.1 Oscillospiraceae bacterium | reverse complement strand
AAAGCATCTTTCTGTTAAGCGTAACATTTGCCTTTTTAAGACCGTTCATAAAGGTCGAATAGTTCATACCGTTAAGCTTACACGCCGCGGAAATTCTTGTGATCCAAAGGCGTCTGAAATCTCTTTTCTTGAGCCTTCTGCCGACATAAGCGTACTGACCCGACTTCATAACCGCTTCCTTCGCGGTCTTGAAAAGTCTGCTCTTTCCGCCCCAATAGCCCTTTGCAAGCTTTAATGTTTTATTTCTTCTCTTGCGTGTAGCAAGAGCGCCCTTTACTCGTGCCATCTTTCAATTTCCTCCTCTTTTTGTTCGGTGATTATTTGTACGGAATAAGGCTCTTTACCTGTGCAACGTTCGTTACGTCCGCATATGCGCCCGCTCTCAGCGCTCTCTTGCGCTTTGTGGTCTTTTTGGTAAGAATGTGGCGCTTTCCGCAGTGCTGCATTTTTACCTTGCCTGTTCCTGTCAGCTTAAAGCGCTTCTTAGCGCCGCTGTGTGTTTTGATCTTTGGCATTTTTTGTTCCTCCTACATTTAAATTTGAATTTCAAAATTCACGGCTTGACTGCTCATTCCGCAATTCACGGCTTGACTGCCCATTCCGCTGCGCTCCATTGCACAACCAAGTCGGAACCGTAAGAATTTTTTTATTGTGAAAAATTTCTTATTTTTTGAAATTCGTGCTTGAATAAACGTTTTCCCGAATTGATTCTCATTATTTTTTCGGGCTTAAAACTACCGCGTAATTTCTTCCCTCAAGCTTCGAGGGCTTATCAGAGCCGCCGTACTCCGAAACCGCGTCCATGAACTTTTTCATCAAATCCTCGCCCAGATTAACGTGTGTAAGCTCGCGCATACGTCTGAAACGAACCGTGACCTTTACCTTGTCGCCGTTCTGGAGGAATTTAATCGCGTTTCTGACCTTTATGTTGAAATCATTCGTGTCAATGTTAAGGGACATCTTTATCTCCTTAACATCAGCTGTCTTCTGGTTCTTTCTGGCTTCCTTCTCGCGCTTTGTCTGTTCAAAGCGGTATTTTCCGTAGTCCATTATGCGGCATACGGGAGGCTTTGCCGTAGGCGAGATCATAACAAGATCAAGCTCCGCCTCTATTGCTTTTTCGAGCGCCTCGGCGCTTGACATAATACCGAGCTGTTCGCCGTCGGTCCCTATGACCCTGACTTCCTTTTCGCGAATTTCCTCATTGATGAGCTGTTCTTTCGTGCTGATTTTGAAGCACCGCCTTTCCCTGAATCAAAAATAAAACAAGCGCGGGTATAACAGCCCGCGCTTAAAATATACAACAAGTCCAAAAAACTTATCAACATTTTAAACTACCGCGCCAAACAGCCGAATTAACGCGCCGGCGGGTGAGAGCCGTAAACTCTGCTTTATTTCGGGACGCTCTATCCCGACTTTGCTATTATACACCGACAAAAACATTTTGTCAAGGGGTTTTTTAAATTTTTTTCAAAAACGGTTGATTTTATAAAAAAAATGTGATACAATCATACTTGTTGAAGTTATGTGAAAGGACGCTAAACTATGGATTATAAGAGAATACTTACCATTCAGGATATTTCGTGCGTGGGGCAATGCTCGCTTACAGTCGCGCTGCCGATCCTGTCGGCGTGCGGGATCGAAACGGCGATTTTGCCATCGGCTGTGCTTTCAAACCACACTGGCGGTTTTTCGGGCTGGACCTTTGCGGATCTTACAGAGGAGATACCGAAGATACGCGGACAGTGGGAAAAAGAAAACATTATGTTTGAAGGCGTTTATACGGGATATCTCGGCTCGGCAAAGCAGATAGACTATGTTCTCGATGTTGTGAAAAGCCGCCTTGCTCCTAAAGGAAAATTCATATGTGACCCCGCTATGGCTGATAACGGAAAGCTTTACGCGGGTTTTGACGATAATTTTGTAAAAGCCATGAAAAAACTTGCGGTAAGCGCGGATATTATTCTTCCGAACATAACCGAGGCTTGCTTTATTACCGGAACGGAATACCGCGAAAGCTATGACAGAGCGTATATCGACGGGCTTTTGGGCAAGCTCGCTGAGATAGGCGCGAAAACCGTTATTCTTACGGGCGTAAGCTATAACGCGGATTCAACGGGCGTAGTCGTTTACGAAAACGGCGAATATTTCTATTATAAGCACAAGAAGATCGCGGGCGGCTGTCACGGAACGGGCGACGTATACGCATCGGCATTTACCGGCGCGCTCGTAAGCGGCGAAAACGGAATAAGCGCGGCGGACGCGGCTAAAATTGCCGCGGATTTCACACTTTCATGCATTGAATATACTATCGGCGACAAGGATCACTGGTACGGAGTTAAGTTTGAGCCGCTGCTCGGCGAGCTTATCAAGGCTGTCGGGGTCTACGCCTGATGAGTTCACTTAACAGGCTCGGCGAGAACACCTATTATATTGACGGAGTGACGAATATCGGCGTCTATCGGCGCGGGGAAAATTGCTTTCTTATTGACGCGGGACTGAACTCAAGCGCCGCCGAAACAATACTCGGTATTCTTCAAGAAAACGGTCTTAAGCTCGAAAAGGTTTTTCTTACGCATTCTCACGCCGACCATTCGGGCGGCTGCGCCTATCTGAAAGAACGGACGGGCTGCGGGATATTCGCGCCGGGAGTATGCGCTCAGCTTGTGCGCTATCCGTTTCTGATACCGACTACACTTTACGGCGGATATCCGAATATCAAAATGAGAAGTCCGTTTATAATGCCCGCCGCCTGCGAATGTGCGGAGATATCGGAGAGCGATCTGCCCGAGGGACTCGGGTTTACGCATATTGACGGTCATGATTTCGAGCAGATAGCGTTTAGAACGGACGACGGCGTGTGGTTTATCGGCGACGCGGTCTCCGACAAAACAACGCTCGGCAGATACAAAATTTCGTTTCTCCACAACATCAAAGCGCACCTTAACTCGCTCGAGCTTTTGAAAACGGTTGACGGAAAGATCTTTATTCCCTCACACTCCGCTCCCGTGAATGAAATAAAAACGCTTTGCGAAGAAAATATCGCGAATGTCCGCGAGGTCTCTCAAATAATAAAACGGCTGTGCGAGGACGGGATAACCATTGACGAGCTTATCGAAAGGCTGCTTGACGAATTCGATATACGGCTTTATATAATGCAGTACGAGCTGGTCGGGGAAACGGCGCGGTCGTATCTTTCGTATCTTGCGGAGCAAAAGGAAATAGAATATGTATTCGACAAAAACAAGTTAATGTGGAAAACCGCAAAAAGTTCTTGACAAAAAAATTGAATTGTGTTATACTGACAACAAGGCTGTGAAAACGTGTAAGTAACGGATAAAGCTTAGGCAACAGAGAACGGGCGTCATGGGCTGGAAGCGCTCCGCCGTGTTTATCCGCGAATTTCAGCGTTGGAGCTGTCCGCGAGAAACTAAGCGGAACGTTCGCCGTCGACAAGGCTATTGAGCGCGGAGAGGTTGATATTCTCCGAATACGGGTGGTACCGCGGAACAGAATTTCGTCCCGACTATACGAAGATCACAATGGTTTTCGTGTGTCGGGATTTTTATTGCTGATATTGAAAATTTATGAAGGGAGAAATAAAATGAAGGATTTCAGCGAGATCAAGGAACAGGTGAAATTAAAGATCGAGGAAGTAAAGGACGGCGCGTCCCTTTCGGAATTCTGGCAGAATTACCTCGGAAAATCGGGAGTTATCCAGGGGCTTATGAAGGAAATGAAAAACGTTCCGCCCGAGGAAAAGCCGAGCTTCGGAAAGGCTGTAAACGATGTTCGAGTATGGGTACAGGAGCTTTACACAAGCAAACAGGCGCAGGTAAAGGAGCTTGAGCTTAAGGCGAGGTATGAGCTTGAAGCGGTCGATGTTACTATGCCCGCTCTGAAGCGCGCGCCCGGGAATCTGCACCCTATAACACTTATAAAACAGCAGATGATCGATGTTTTCGCGGGAATGGGCTTTGAGGTATTTGAGGGACCGGAGATAGAGGACGACGACCACAACTTTACCCGCCTAAATGTGCTTAAAGACCACCCCTCGCGTGATATGCAGGACACGTTTTATCTTACCGAGGAGCTGCTTTTGAGAACGCACACCTCCCCCGGGCAGATACGCGTAATGGACGCGCAGAAGCCGCCTATAAAAGTGCTTGTTCCGGGAAAGGTATTCCGCTCGGACAGCGACGCTACCCACTCTCCGATGTTCTCGCAGATGGAGGGGCTGGTAGTTGATAAGGGCATCACGCTTTGCGATCTTCAGGGAATGCTCGACAAATTTGTTCGGGAAATTTTCGGAAGCGGCGCGAAGACCCGCCTCAGACCATCGTATTTCCCGTTTACCGAACCGTCGGTCGAGGTCGATGTTTCGTGCTTTGAATGTAAGGGCAAGGGCTGTTCTCTCTGCAAGGGAACGGGCTGGATAGAGGTTCTCGGAGGAGGAGTCGTAAACAAAAAGGTGCTTGAAAACTGCGGCATTGACAGCGAAGTCTACTCGGGTCTTGCGTTCGGAATAGGTATCGAGCGAATTACGATGCTTAAATACGGCATTTCCAACATGGGTGTATTGTTCAGAAACGAACAAGATTTCTTAGAGCAGTTTAAAGCGTAAGGGGGCAAAAAAAATGAAGATTTTACAAAGCTGGCTTAAAGAATATGTTGATATTGACGTTTCGACAGAGGAGCTTGTCGAAAAGCTTTTCGGCTCGGGATTTGAGGTCGAGGAAACGATCTATCTCGGCAAGGATATCGAAAAGATCGTTGTGGGAGAAGTAACCTCCATTGAAAAATACGAGGGAACACATCTTTATATCTGCCACGTAAACTGCGGCTCTTATGGCGAGGACAACCTTATTCTTACGGGCGCGGATAATGTGTTCAAAGGCGCTAAGGTCCCCGCGGCGGTCGTCGGGGCGAAGCTTCCGGGCGGACTTGAGATACAGCCGCGCAAGATGAAGGACATGATGAGCTATGGAATGCTCTGCTCGGGCGGAGAGCTTGGGATAGACGACAACTGGATAAAGGGCGCTTCGGTAAACGGGATACTGATACTTCCGGAGGACGCGCCTGTCGGAGAAGACATTGTAAAGTATCTTGAGCTTGACGACTATGTATTCGATATTTCGATTACAGCAAACCGTCCCGACTGTCAGTCTGTTCTCGGTATAGCGCGCGAGGTCGCGGCGTTTTTGAAAAAACCGCTTAAGGCGCCCGATATCACCTACAAATGCACGGAAAAAACTCATCCCGAAATTGATGTTTCGGTTATAGACAAGGATCTGTGTCCGCGCTATCTCGGTCACTATATTTATGATGTAAAGCATTTTGAAAGTCCGCTATGGATGAAGCGCAGGCTTTCGGTATGCGGATTTGGAGCGATAGACGCGATAGTTGATATAACAAACTATGTGCTTCTCGAGATCGGACAGCCTATGCACGCGTTCGACCTTGATACGCTCGACGGAAAGTCAATTGTTGTACGCAGGGCGAAGGACGGCGAGAAGATAACGACGCTTGATGAAAAAGAGCGCGTTCTTACTTCGGACAATCTGCTTATCTGCGATAAAACAAAGGGCGTGGGTCTTGCGGGGATCATGGGCGGACTGAACTCGGAAATCAAGCCCTCGACAAATGAGATCCTCCTTGAAGCGGCAAAATTCCGCCGCGACAGCGTTCGCAAGACCTCTCGCGCGCTCGGTCTTCATACGGACGCCGCGGCGCGGTTTGAAAAGGGCGTTGATGAATACGGAGCGGAGATCGGAATGGCGAGAGCGCTGAATCTCGCTCAAACGCTCGGCGTTGCACAGATAAGCGCATCGAGCTATGACGTTACCGCGGGAGAAAGCACCGAGAACGTAAAATTTGACGTAACTGTTTCAAAAATAAACTCCGTTTTGGGAATAGAAGTGCCGCAAAAAACAATTGTTGAAATTTTGAAGGCGCTTCAGTTCGGCGTGGAAGAAAACGGCGAGACGCTTAATCTTACTGTTCCCCGCTGGCGCGGAGATATTGAAAACTATCAGGATATCGCCGAGGAGGTTATCCGCGAATACGGCTACAACAACGTTGTGCCGACCTTCCTTGACAGTGCGAAGGTCACGGGCGGAGGACTTAACTATCTGCAAAGCAAGGAGCTTTCGGCGAAAAAATACTTCTGCGCGATGGGCTTTTCCGAGATACAGACGCTCGCGATGTACTCAAAACGCGAGCTGGATATGATACTGCTGCCCGATGACGCAAGTGAAAGAAAATGTGTGGAGCTTCTGAACCCCATTACCGACAATCTTTCGATAATGCGTACAGTCATGGCGCCCTGTATGATAAACGTAATTGCCGAAAACGTAAAGAACGACCGTTCAAACGGAAGATTTTTCGAATTGGCGAATGTTTACCTTCCGAAAGCTCTTCCGCTCAGTGAAGTACCCGAGGAACGCAAAATTCTCTGTCTCGGAGCATACGGCGCGGACGAAAATTTCTTTACGGTAAAGGAAGCGATCGAGAGCTTTGCCGCAGCGAACGGACTTTCATTCACCTTTAAAAGAGGCGAAAGACCTTATCTCCACCCCGGGATAACCGCCGAGATCTTCTGCGGAGATACAAGCGTAGGACATCTCGGAAAGCTTAAATACGAGGTTATTGAAACGCTGAATATAGCCGAGGGCAAGAAGACCGATCTCAATATAATAATTGCGGAGTTAAACTACAGCGCGATACAGAGCCTGTTCAATCCCGAGATAAAGTATGCCGCGGACAACGGCTTTGTGAAGATAAAGCGCGATCTGTCGGTCGTTCTTGACAAGAAGACGCTGTGCGGAGATGTTGAGGCTGCGATAAAGCAGGCAAGCACGAAGGCGGCAAGGGTCGAGCTTTTTGACCACTACGAAAGCATAAAGCTTGGTATTGGAAAGAAGAGTCTGTCGTTCTCGATAACATTTGCGGATAATTGTGATGTTACGGACGAGATAGCCGACGACGAGATGATAAAAATAAGCACGGTTTTGTCAACTGATTTCGGCGCGGTAAGGCGCTGAAACAACAGATCGGTGAGCGCATAAAAAGCCTTTGAAAAAGTGTGTTGGCGCAATTATCGCATTATCCGTCTATGGCGGAAAACGCCAAACTTTCTACAGAAAGTTTTTCTCCACAAAAAATCGACGCGTATGAGCTGCGCTCATACGCGTCGATTTTTTGTGAAATGTCGCGCTTGACTATTGCGTTGTTTTTTAGGTTGATATACAGACTGTTTACCTGTATTTTTGATTATTGGGAAAGCCTATTTCCCAAAGCTTTTTGTACGCTTCCCTGTTCGTTACTTCAAGTCGGCTCTCATCTTGTACTTGAATACAATGACCGAAACAATCGCTATTACTAAGGAATAGCCAACGGTTATCAGTAAATGAATAATAAATTCATCGCCGAATTCCATCGCCGTTGCCATTCGCGCGGCTTTGACCGAATGATGGAACGGAAGCACGTTGCATATCTGCTCGAGTATGCCGCCCGCCCCCTCTATATCAAACCATATCCCGCCAAGGAATGAACCAAGCGAGATGATTATTGAACAAAGCCCCGGGGCTGCCTTTTCGCTGAAAAGAGTGCCGAACAAAAGCCCGAATGAGATGAACATGACCATAGACGGGATAAGCGACAGGATCGCGGTAAGTATCCCCAAAATGTTAAGCTCGATCCCGACTATCAGCGACACAATAAGCGAAGCCGCAAATGTTATGACCGACTGCAAAATTGCCAGAAGCAGTACCGGTAAAATATACCCGAGTATGAAATCTCCGCTCTTCATCGGCGTTGCGTAAAGCCTTACCAAAAACGCTCCCGAACGGTCCTTTGCCACAGACAGACACACAAACAGCATTATAAACGTCATTCCGAAAACAGCTATTCCGCCCGAAAGATTGTTTATCCTGAAAAGCTCCATATGCGCTTCCTCTGGGATCGTATCGTTTACAAGCGTCATTACCACCAGCATGACCAGCGGAAAGCCGAGACAGAATATGTAGCTGAGCGGGTCGCGAATTATCTCAAGAAAGTTTCTCTTTGAAAACGCAATTATTTTGTTCATTCAGCTTCACCCCTTTCGGAGACACTGCCTATTTTGCCTGATTTTCCGAATTTCTCCGCTATCTCCACAAAGCTTTCCTCAAGTCCCGTTTTGCCGCTCAGCTTTTCAAGCTCGGCTAACGTCCCGACCGCCGCGATCTTTCCCTCAAGCATTATCGCTATTCTGTCCGCTAAATGCTCGGCTTCTTCCATATGGTGGGTCGTAAGAATTATTGTTATCTTACCCTTGAGCGATTCGACCACGCTCCACAGCTCTCGCCTCGCGAGAACGTCAAGCCCGAGCGTCGGCTCGTCAAGAAACAGCACTCTCGGCTCGGATATAAGCGCCATGGCTATGGACAGCTTTCTCTTCCATCCGCCGGAAAGCGTTTTCGCTCGGGAATTCTTTACCTCGTCCATCCTGAAAAGCGTGAACATTTTTGAAATTTTGTTTTCGGATTCTTCCTTTGGATATCCGTATATCCCGCACACAAGCTTAAGGTTTTCATAAACCGTCAGATTTTCCGCAACGGCGGTATCCTGCGGAGATATCCCCACCAGCTTTTTTACCTCCGATTGCTCCGAAACACAGTCGTTCCCACAGACGCTGCATTCTCCGCTTGTCGGCTCGGACAAGCAAGTAAGCATTCTCACGGTCGTTGTTTTGCCCGCACCGTTTACTCCCAAAAGCGCAAACAGCTCACCCTCTTTTACCTCAAGGTCTATCCCGTCGACCGCGGTCTTTGTTTTGTACCTTTTTGTAAGCCCCCGCGTTTCAATTGCGTTCATAATTTTCCCTCCCAAAATAAACGCGCACAGCATTTGTGCGCGTTCTGATAACAAAAAATAATGAATAAGCGGTTTGTTATTCCTCCGCGAACTCCGAAACCTTTACCAAAGCGATCCCCTTGTCCTCGTCGCCGAGCAGCAAAAGCGCGTCGCCCGAATTTATCCCAAAAACCTCGCGGCATTTTTTCGGAAGAGTGATCTGCCCCTTGTCATTTACCGTTATTACTCCAAACATATGCTTTTTGTCCGTGGGAGTATCGCTGAATGATCTCAGGCTTCTGACGAGGCTGTCTACGCTCACCTCATACAGATCCGCAAGCGCGATTACATTCTCAAGATCCGGCAGGCTTTCGCCGCGCTCCCATTTCGCGAGCGCCTGTCTTGAAACGCCCAAGCGCTCGGCGGTCTGCTCCTGGGTAAAGCCGAGTTTTTTTCTGTACAGCCTGAGATTGGTGCAGTCAAATCTCATATAACCCACTCTCCATAAATCAATTATACCACAACCAAAAAGTATATTCAACCAAACAAAGCTTACATAAATGTTAACGCCGCTTTACATTTTACGAAAATATATCGGCTGTCAGAAGATAATGCTCCGGATTTATAATGAAGCTCTGAGAATCTCCGCCACATCTTCCGTACTTAGAGGGACATAACATTTTTTGAGCTTGTCATCTCCCGCGATATCATTTGCCATCTCACCGATCTTCTCATCATTTATCCCGACCTCGCCGAGCGTCATGGGTATACCGAGGCTCTTGAAAAACTCGTAAGTTTGGTCAATCGCCTTGTTCGCGATATCGAACTTATCAAGCGCGGGTTCTATTCCCAATACATTTACACCGTATTTTACAAAACGGTCTACGGTCTTTTCGCTCAGTATCTTACGCATCCAGTGGGGCGTTATTATAGCGAGACCCTCGCCGTGGGTGATGTCGTAATACGCACTGAGGGCGTGTTCAATAGCGTGAGCGACCCAGCCCGACGCGCCGTTTCCGAGCGCGATTATGTTGTTGCAGGCAAGCGCGCAGTCTACCATAAGCTCCGCTCTCGCGTCATAATCGCACGGATCTTCAAGCGCAATCTTCACGTTTTTCATGATGCTCTTTATAACCGCCTCGCACATTCCGTCCGCAAGGTCGGATGTAGGCGCGGTAAAATACTTTTCAAAAACATGGCTTATCGCGTCCGCCGCGCCCGCGGCAGTCTGCCGCTTTGATACGGTAAAGGTATAGGTAGGATCGAGGATAGAACAGGTCGGGAAAATATGGTCGGATTTAAGACAGGTTTTTATGTTCATATCCATGCGCGAAATAACCGAATTTGCGTCATATTCGCTTCCCGTAGCGGAAAGCGTCATAATGTCTACAATAGGCAGAGCGCTTGTTGTCGGAACCTTATAGGTAATGAGATCCCACGGGTCGCCGTCGTATTTCGCGCCCGCGGCGATAGACTTAGAGCAGTCCAAAACGCTTCCGCCTCCTACCGCAAGCACCGCCTCAACTCCGTTTTCACGGCATATCTTAGCTCCCGCGACTACGCTCTCGTACTTGGGATTTGGTTCAACCCCCGAAAGCTCATATATCTCAAAATCGGTCAGAAGCTCCAAAACCTTGTCATAAAGTCCTGTTTTCTTGATGCTTCCGCCGCCGTAAACAAGCAGGATCTTCTTCCCCAAAGGCTGCATTATCGAAGGGAGCTTTTCGATAACTCCCTTTCCGAACACAAGCCTCGTCGGTGTGCAATAATCAAAATTGACCATAGTAAAACTCCTTTCCTTTGAGCGCGTTCAAATAACCTCTCGGGATATCCGAACACGCCGTTTGACCAAAACCCTCGGTGGAAATTGTATACTTGCCGCCGAGGGTATTACATATATTATTTTTATCTCGGTTTTCTTCCGTATCGTTCCTCTACAAAAGCGGCGTAACGATGCGAAAAAACCGTTGTGCTACGAGCCGACGAATCACAGCCGATCGGCATTTGTTTTTAAGGCAACACCGCACAAAGATCGTGCGCGTATTGCCTTAAATGATCTTCCTGATTACCTTACAGGGATTTCCCGCCGCAACGGAGTTTTCGGGAACATCCCGAACCACAACGCTCCCCGCCCCTATCACAGAGCCGCTTCCTATCGTAACTCCCGGAAGAACGCTCACCATTCCGCCTATCCAGACGTTGTCGCCTACGGTTATAGGTAAAGCATATTCAAGTTCCGAATTTCTCGTCTGATAGTCAATAGGGTGTCCCGCCGTATAAAAACCGCACTGCGGCGCGATAAAAACGTTATTTCCGAATATGACCTTTGCTCCGTCGAGAATCACCAGACCGTGATTTGCGTAAAAATTATCCCCGACCTCAATATTATATCCGTAATCACACCAAAACGGCTGTTCGATAAGAATGTTACTACCCGCTTTTCCGAGTATCCTCCGAATAAGCTCATCGCGCTTTTCGGTAAGCGACGGTCTGATGCTGTTGTACTCAAAGCACAAGTCCTTCGCATAATTTCTTTTCCGCACAAGCTCTTCGGAAGCTGCGTTATAAAGCTCCTTGTCCATAATTATACGATCGTTACTCCCTGATAGTAGAACTCCAAAATCTGCTTATAATTGTAGCCTTTATATGTCGCGAGTGCATTTGCGCCGTTCTGACTTAAACCTACTCCGTGACCGTAGCCGTATGTAGTAAACGTAAATGTATCGGAGGAGCTGTCATAGTTCACATCAAACGCGCTTGAACGAATCTCGCTGCTCATAATCGTTTCGCGGAAAACGCGTCCGGTTATGTTTATGGTTTTTCCGCTTGAATTCACAAATATCATATTTCCGCCGATAGTCATTTTTCCCACAAATTTTCCCTCGGCATAATCCAGAACATCAAACCATTGTGACGGGTCGCCGCTTAATACAATACCGGTTTTGTCAAACACCTTCGATTTTATTTCAGCCGAGGTAAACGACTTCTGTACGCCGTAATTCGGATCGTACTGCGCGTCAAGCTCACAGTAAATGCTCTGTAAATAAGGATAATCAACTCCCCAGACTTCCTTTGACGACGCGGTATATCCCGCCGAGGAAGCCGAATAGACCGCCTGTATGAGCTTTCCGTCATAATAGATCGCCTCGCCTATGACGGGCGCAATAATTTCCTTTACCTTATTTGTTACGGAATTGTCTTTAAGTACAACGCTCGTAGCTTCTCCCGCGATATTACATCTCTTTACATTTGTATATGCCGCAACAGCCTGAGCCTTTATCGCCTCAGGAGAGAATGAACCTCCGACCTCGTTTGTCACGATCTGAGCTATTATATCAAGAGCCGTTCCTCTTACGATCGTTCCGCCGTTGCTTACCCAGACAATTTCATTCAGCAGATCATTACCCTCGGGAGGGGTTGACGCCTCAGGCTCCGAGCTTGATGTACCATCCGATGATGAAGGTTGTTCCGAATCGGAGCTTGAAGGACTGCTCGATGACGAGCTTGAGCTTGAAGAGCTGCTCGATGATGGGCTTGGACTTGACGAGCTGCTCGATGATGGGCTTGGACTTGACGAACTGCTTGACGAGGGGCTTGGGCGTGACGAGCTGCTCGACGATGGACTTGGGCTTGACGAACTGCTCGATGAGGGGCTTGGGCGTGACGAGCTGCTCGGCGAGGAGCTTGGGTTTGACGAACTGCCCGACGAGGGGCTTGACGAACTACCCGATGACGAGCCGGAAGAGCTTCCCGAAGACGGTTTACGGTCGTCAATGTGTATTATCTTATCGTCAATGTCGCTGTCCTCAATATCGGTATCGTCATCGTTTTTGTCAACTACCTCCCCCGCAAGCTTAGTTAAAATATACGTAAAATGAACATCGCTTTCCGCCAATGAGGGCGAACCGAACGACAATGTTTCAATTTTTATAAGCGGTTTATTTGGTTCGACTCCGTCGGGAACAGCGCCATGCGGCTCGTTTTCAGTCATATCGTCGTCGGAAGGCGCAGAGTTTTCCTCCTGCTTGTCGGGATCAAAAACATCCTCCACGCCTACTACTCCCGACACACCGAACGCGAAAATATATACCGCACTTACGAAAAGCGCCACGAAAAGCTTAAAAAGAGATAAATTCTTCATCTGCAATTTCCTTAATAATTCGCGGGATTGTCTTCAAGCCCGTTTTCCTTTATATAAGCGTCGAGTCCCTTTACAACGGAAGTGTCCCACGTTCTTCCCTTCCAGAGTTTTCCGTATATCTGATAGTATCCGTCAAAATACTTTATGCTGCTTTTCTTTACGATCCTGTCCGTATTGACCATAGGATCTTCGTTCGGGCGAACCTTTCTCGCCACAACCACAAGCCTCAGATCCATATAGGTCGAAGCGTCGCAGGTCGAAAGCGTTATAAATTCATCTCCGTATTCAATATCAACGCCCGTATCGTAAATACTTCTGTCCTCACATTCAAGAACAAAATCATAAAATTCCGCCTGATTATTGAAATAAGTTTTTCCGGAATAGTAGAAAACATCTCCGTATTTTTCCTCCCAATTAACCAGGAATACCGAGAATATCTTATATTTTCCGTCTCCGTAAAGGGTGTTGAAATCAATAACCGGCGAAGTTTTAAGGAACGAAAGGCTTTTCTTGTAGTTTGTAAGCGCCGTAAACATATATTTATACAGCATATTATGACCGTAGATAACCGTGTTGTGCGGCATACTTTCGGCGGTTATGGGTCCGCGGTAATCCGCGAAGATCGTTCCCTCAAAAAGCCAGGTTTTATCAAAAGCTCTGTGAAGATAATAATCGTTGTCGGTATACTGAACCACAGGGTAGTCGATATTTGTCCCGGGAATGTTTATCCAGCCGACAAAGTCATTGTTTTCCGCGTACAGTCCGGCGTATTTCTCATTTATTGTTCCCGAGGGAAGCTGTTCAATTTCCTGTTTAGTCGGCGGTCTGTTTTTCACCTCAAAAATGTGCGCGTCTGTCGCCGTCTTATTTCCGTCTTCATCAACCGCCGCGTTCATTTCAAGCGAGATAAACCCGACGACATACTGGCCTATAATCACCAGCGCGACCACAAGAATAATCAGAGCCGCCAGAAATATGATTTTTCTTACGATCTCGCCGACTCCGTCGCCCTTTGTGGGAATAAGCCCCTGCTTTATGCTTTTCCAGAAGCTCTGTTTTTTCTTTTTGCGCCTTTTACGCGGGCTTGGAGCAAGCCCCATATCCATTTCGGTCATTTATATTCAATCCTTTCGACATCAATAAAGGCTTTATACGTCAAAAACACCGGTGAACATCTTCTGCTATTTTTTCAACAAGTCTTATTTCATAGATCTCGGGGATCTGTACGGGATATGTTTCCAAAAAATAATTTAAATAACAGACAGCGATCTTGTCTCCCGCATTCAAATCATCCGCGTCAATATTGAAGCCGCGCCATGTTATCCTTGTATCATCGCTCGCGCCAAAACTATACTCTCCGCCATCTCCAAGATTTTTTACAAGGAATGAGGTCCCACTGATATCCAATATCTCGGCGCAGATCGTTGTCTTATCTTCTTTTGCGTCGTCCGAAGCCCCGACCTGCCATGTTCTTCCCATGATTAAGCCTCCGACTCCCCCCATGATTACAAGAACTGCTGCTATGACTGATACTGTAACTGATGCTATGTTCATAGATACCTCCTGTTGTTATGTATGCTGTGATGAAAATTAAAGCTTGATTTTTGAGAATGCGCCGCTATGTTATGTATATTTAATCTTCCTTGTTCGGGTCATATCCCGCGATTATTTCCTCCTTCCAGCCTCTGCCGTTCCACTTTCCGCCGCGAACCTTGTAATATTCATCATAAAACAGCGGGCTTGGGTTTGCATAGGCTTTTGAAACATCGACCTCCTCGCTCTCGCCCTCGCGAACCTCGCGCGCGAAAAGCACCCATCTCATCTCGACGCCCTCGCCATAAGCGGTATTCAGAATACAAGTCGAAAGCGTAATTAAATTATCTCCGTATTTTAGATCAACATCGGGATTTATAAATGTCGAGCGGTCGAGGATCTCCGCGCAGTAATTATCGAACTGCGCTTTGTTTTCAAAATTGTGGATATTGTGATACTGGAAATCCTCTTCCTTGCCGGTATTTACTCTTACAAGAATACCGCCGAAAATCTTGTACTTCGAGCTTTTGTATAAGCTGCTGAAGGTGAGGGTCGGATGGCTCTTATAAAAGCTGAGATCATTCTTATTTTTCGTTATATCGTAGTTGAAGAATCTCGGCAAAAGCCCGAAATATGCGCCCGACTTCATATTATGTCCGTATACCACGATATTCGCGGACTGCTTATCAGCCGTTAATACGTTTCTGTAATCAATAAACAGCGAGCCGGATTTGCTCTCAGCCTTATTATAGTTGTGTGTCAAGTAATAATCGTTATCGTTTGTCTGAAGCACCACGTAGTCGATGAATTTATCATCGCCGATAGTGAGCCAGCCGACGATATCATTGTTTATTTCGAGAAGCGGCAAAAACTGCTCCAAAACCTCGGGATTTTCCTTTTCAAGCTGTTCGAGCTTCTCCACCGGGATATTTATATCTACGTTCGTTCCGCTGTAAATTTCGCGAAGCTCATCGTTTTCGGCAATATCCGCCGCCTCCGTCAGGTGAAGCGAAAGATAGTATCCGCCGACAACTATCAGCGTCACAAAACCCGCGACAAAAATAATCTTTCTGATTATTTCAAAAACGCTGTCACCTTTCCAAGGAACAATAAATCTTACTATTTTCATGAATACGTTTGTTTTTTCCATTGAAAATCACCTCTCGTACAAACTTTCAGTATCAGTAGCTCAGCAGCTTGGAAGTATCCCATGTCCTTCCTCTCCACTTTCCGCCTATCACCTTATACCAATATTCAAACAGCCTCGGGTTGTAATTGCGCTTTGCGACCGTTGTATCAACATCTGTGCTTTCGCCTTCGCGAACTCTTCTCGCAAATACTACCCATCTTGTGTCGCAGACAGTACGTCCGAGAGGCCACGAGCAGGTTGACAATGTAAGAATATCATCGCCGTAGGTCAGATCGACGTCGGTAAAGAACCAGCTTCTGTCCATGATCTCAAGCATATAGTTGTTGAAATCGTCCGCGTCGGCAAACTTTGTCTTGGTTATATAATCGAATATCTCTCCACAGTCCTCCTGAGTGTTAACATACATTCCCGCGAAGACCTTAAAGGTCTCGTTCTTTCCGTCGGGAGTAGCCATCTGTATCGTCGGGTGTTTCTTATAGAACGCAAGCGGCTCTCTTGAATAATCGTTCGGTACATAATGCACGAGATACGAAAAATATGTTCCCTGTACCATATTATGACCGAATAAGATCTTATTATCATCATTATCGTCCCAGGTATTGCGGTAGCTCGAGAAAACCGCGCCCGAAACGCTCTCTTTATGATCGACGTCGTGGGTAAGATAATAATCATTATCGCTCGCCTGTACGACCGGGTAGTTTATAAGCGTTCCCGTAAGCTTTATCCACGCCTTTATATCCGGGTTTATTTTCCAGAGATTCTCCCAGTTTATATTGAGGGGAGTATTTACGACCGGCGTAAGATCAATATATTCCGGCTCTTCCGTTCCAGGACCGGTAACCTCCGATAATATTGGGTTTTCAACGTGCGGCGGCGCGGAATAGCCAGGATCCGCCTCGAAATCGAACCGCGCACCTGCCGCGTCGGCGATCTCCTGATCTCTTATGTTTGATTTGTTGATGTCCGAAAGCTCCCAGAAAAGATAACTCAGCGTCCCGATAAAAACTATGACTGCGATTATCATAAACAGCTTTCTTACGATCTCGCCCCTGCTGTCTCCTCTCATGGGAATAACGGTATGCGCGACCTTTGTCATAACACTTCCGCCGCTCTTTATGCCTTTGTTTGTGCTGTACTTTTTTTCCTTAGACGTGCTTTTGTATTGTGCGGGCGACGACTCCATCTTATTGAGCGCATATTCCACCGCGTTGTCTTTTGACTTACTGTTATAATCCTGATTTGACATTTTTGTTCCTCCGTTTGATTAAAGTTGTTTAGATTTTGTCATGTGAATTGTAGTCATTAACGCTGAAGACCAGCATTTTTAAACACTCAAAAACCGTTCTTGCCCTTATTTGCTCCCTGCTTCCCGAAAACAAAAACCGCTTCGCTTTGCATGAGCCATTTGAGCAGATACCTATATAAACCTCGCCGACGGGGTGTTTGTCCGTGCCGCCTCCCGGTCCCGCAACGCCCGTCGTCGAAACCGCGAGATCGGAACTTGAAATGCGCATAGCCCCCGCAGCCATTTCCTCGGCGCATTCCGCGCTGTATTCCGAAAACTCCTCAAGCGTTTTTTCGCTTACTCCGAGAACCTCACGCTTTATCCTGTTTGAATAAGAGCAGATACCAAGCTCTATGACCGACGAGCTTCCCGAAACGCTTGTTATACTCGCACTTACCAGTCCGCCCGTACAGCTTTCCGCCGTCGAGACCTTCAGACCGCGCTCGGCGCACAACTCCACAAGCTGCTTAGCAAGCGCCGCGCTCTTTGCGTTTATTTCTTCGATATCTTCAATTTCTTTCATTTTCATTCTTTCCAAAGCAGCGGACGCCGCCTCCGACGCTCAGTCGAGAAAAACTGTCTTTTCTCCGAACCTGAAGCGCTTCACAGTTGTTTTTTCTACCGCCTCATCGACCATTCTGTCAAAATCCGCCAAACCCTCAGCCTCCAGTATGTCATTCAGCTTTGGCTTCGTGCGGGGATGCTTCGGAGTAAACACCGTACAGCAGTCCTCGTATGGCATTATCGAGGTCTCAAACGTCCCGATCCTACGTGCTGTCTCCGTGATCTCGATCTTATCCATTCCTATAACGGGTCTGAAAACCGGAAATCTTGCCGCCTCGTTCGTACATTCGATCGCCGCGAGCGTCTGCGAAGCGACCTGCGCTAAGCTTTCGCCTGTGATTATCGCGCCGTAGCCCTCGCGCTCGCAGATCTTGTTCGCGATTTTTACCATCAATCTTCGCATTATTACCGTGAAAAATTCCTCGGGACAATTATCCCTCAGCTTTTCCTGTATCTCCGTAAACGGAACGCAGAAAAAGCGGATATCCCCGCAGTATTCCGTCATTTCCTCGCAGAGCTTTTCAACCTTCAGCCGCGCTCTGTCCGATGTATACGGCGGACTTATGTAATGAATACAGTCTACGATAAGACCGCGTTTTGCCATCATATATCCCGCGACGGGGCTGTCAATACCGCCCGAAAGCATAAGAAGCGCCTTTCCGCTCGAGCCTACCGGAAGTCCGCCCTGTCCCGTGATCCGCTTTGCGGAAAGATACGCGCCGTTGTCGCGTATCTCGAGCCTTACCGTGACCTCCGGCTCGTGTACGTCAACCTTTAAATGCGGGAATCTGTCAATAACCGCGTCGCCAAGCTTCTGCTGGATATCGGGGGACTTAAGCGGGAAGGACTTGTCTGAGCGTTTTGCCTCGACTTTAAAGCTTTTCGCACCCAACAGCACGTCGTCGAGATAATCAAGATTGTTTTCAACCACCCCGAAATCCTTCGGAAAAACCGCACACCTCTGAACCGCGCCTATCCCGAAGATCTTTACGACCTCCTCCACCGCCTCATCAACGCTTATATTTTCCGAAACAGGCTCTATATAAACGGTTGACTGACGTCTGTCGCAGGAAAAGCTTCCGAGCTTTTTAAGCCTTCGCTTTATGTTTCTCACAAGAATATCCTCAAAGGTGCGTCTGTTATCGCCTTTCAGCGCGATCTCCCCATATTTTGCAAGGATAATTTCTTTCATTTACATCTATACCTCTTTAATATTTTCCATATTATTCCCAAATTTTGTTTTCTATCTTTATCTTCTGACGCTCTTTACTGTTTGAGCGATTTTTTCACACAATAGCGCGATCTCCTCCTCGGTGTTATCCGAACACATAGAAACGCGAACCGCGCAGTCCGCGTCCTTATCCGATACGCCAAATGCCGAAAGCACGCCGCTTGTTTTTCCTTTTGAACAGGCGGAACCGCTCGAAACGCATATATCCGCTTCCTCGAGCGAGTGAAGCATTATCTCCGAACGCACTCCCCGAACGCTGAAATTTACAATATTCGGAAGGCAGCCTTCGCCTGAATTTATCCTTATATCGGGAATTTCGGAAAGTCCGCCGAGTAAAGCCGCCCTTAATCTCTCAAACAGCTCCCGCTTGTATTCATAAGCGTTTATTGCCGCCTCAAGACCCGCTATAAGCTCGACAGGCTCTGTACCCGAGCGGAGGTTTTTCTGCTGTCCGCCGCCCAAAAGCAGTGGAGAAAGCGTTACGCCCTTTTTTATATAAAGCGCGCCTATCCCTTTTGTCGCGTGGATCTTATGTCCCGAAACGCTTATCAGATCGCCGTCAAGCGGCATCTTCAAAAAACCCTGTACAGCATCGATATGTACCAGCGTTTTCGGGTTTTTCGCTTTCACCGCGTTATACAGCCGCCTTATATCAACACAAAAGCCCGTTTCATTGTTTACCGCCATACACGACACCAATGCCGTCTTTTCATCAACAGCGTTTACGATCGCGCTTTCAAAATCATCGTGATCCTTCGGCGACAGCCTTACCACCTCATGCCCGCGCTCCTCAAGCTTGTCTATTATCCTCGCCTGAGAGGGGTGTTCTATTGCGGTCGTAACGATCCTGCCGCCCCTGAGATTTGCGCCCAAAAGCGCGGTATTGTTGCTTTCGGTAGCTCCCGAAGTAAACAACACCTCTCCCGAGAGCCGCGTCTTTCCGAGCGACATTCCGCGAAGTACCGCCGCCCTTGCTCTGCTTATGAGCATAAGCGAGGCTGTTCCGGCTTTATGAAGCGAGCTTGCGTTTCCAAATGTATTTTCCATAGTCTCCGCCACAGCCCTCCTGCATTCTTCACAGGGCTTTGTGGTCGCCGCATTATCAAGATATATCATTTTGCACCTAAAAATATACATTTTGCTTTTCCCGAACAGTCCTATGTTTTTTCAAGGACAATTTCAGGAATAAATTAACAGAAACGCGAATATTATCGCACAAATTCTTATTTTCATTATAGCATATATTTTTAAATTTGAACAGTATATTTTATGATTTTTCATATGATTTTCAAAAAAAGTTGATCTAAAAGTTACAAAAAAGTTACAAAATGCAGAAAAAATATTACAGTTTTGTCATATATATTGATTTTGTAAAATATTTGTGGTAAAATACAATCAGAAACTAAAAAGAAATTCCTTTTCCTAACAATCCTCCATCCCCCCGCTGCCGTTCATGCCCGAACGGCAGTTTTTCTTTGTAACCGTTTTTTTCCTCCTGCATAATATGTACCAAGAAACGCAAAGCTCCGCAGGGGAGCGGCGGGTTTCAATATTATTTCAAGGAGGACATTATTATGTCATGCTTTAATCTTGGCGGAAACGGCTGCTGCTGGATCCTTATCCTCATCCTCTTGTTCAACGTTTGCGGCGGAAACTGCGGCAACAACGGAAACGACTGCGGCTGTGGCTGCGGCAACAATAACAACAACTGCGGATGCGGCTGCAACTGATGAATGTTTAAATCGCGCATTATCAATACCCCATAGCAAAAGAGCCGCTGCTTTCGGGCAGCGGCTCCAGGCTGTATATAAGGTTGTCTATCCCGGATTTATTTAAATTTGAAATTTCAAAACCGCGCATCGCGCCTTTGGCGCGGTGCGC
>JAFLUE010000239.1 GCA_022508945.1 Oscillospiraceae bacterium | reverse complement strand
CCACCAACCCCACTCGCTTCCAGCACCCCGTTGCGGGCACTTACAAGAAAGAGTGTACCGATAAGGGCAAGAAGTATTTCTCCGTTGCTTCGGGCGGCGGCACGGGACGTACCCTCCACCCCGACAACATGGCGGCGGGTCCCGCTTCCTACGGTATGACCGATACAATGGGTCGTATGCACTCCGACGCGCAGTTCGCAGGCTCGTCCTCCGTTCCCGCGCACGTTGAGATGATGGGTCTTATCGGCATGGGCAACAACCCGATGGTAGGCGCTACGGTTGCCTGCGCGGTTGCTGTCGAAGAGGCGCTGAAGTAAGCTGAAACCACACAAATAGGGAAGCGCACGAAAAGCCTTTGGGAAAGGGTTTCCCCACAAGCAGAAATCAATAACAGAATCCGCCGTATTGAAAAAACGGCGGATTTTTATATTAAAAGCATTGACTGTTTTTTCACATGATGTTATATTAATGTGCGGCATAATTCCGTAAATTAACCTAAAGAACAAGTCCTTTTTGTTATATTTGGCAGACGGAATGACGCGTGAAGAAAAGCAGGAACCTTAGAAGAAATTGATTATTATGAAAAATACCTCGAAAAACGTATTGAAAACTTGTGGGAAACGACTCGCTAATTTCGTGAGCTGTTATTTTTTGTAATTCACTGCTTGAAATTATAAGCGATCTATGCTACAATATATTCATAAAAGCTTTGTATCAAATAAGGAGAAATTATGGCTGAGATAAGGATAATAATTGACGGAAACAATTTTGAAACGCTCGATGGATTTTTTGATGAAATGGAGCGGCTTCTCACAAAGGATTTGGACTGGCGCACGGGGCATAACTTCGACGCTTTTCACGATCTGCTCAGAGGCGGATTCGGAGTTCATGAATACGGTGAGCAAATAGATTTCGTGTGGGTGGATTCCGAGAAAAGCAGGAATGATCTGGGCTTTGAAGAAACAAGGCTCTACTATGAAAAAATACTGAAAAAATGCCACCCGACCAACCGCGAAGCAGTAATGCATAAAATAACCTCGGCTGAAAAACATGAGGGCAAAACGCTTTTTGATATGATCGTCGAGGAGATCAACGACAAATCGAGCGTTTATGACCATACGCTCGAGCTTAAATGAAATTTTTGTCGGAGAAATTTATAAAAGTTTTTTGTGAAAATTGTCTGAAATTTCACTAAACTATTGCAATAAATTTAAAAATATGATAAAATTAAATAAGGCTATAGCTCGGCTTTTAAGTCTGTTTTCAGACTGATCGGAAGCCCTCGGATCGGGGCAGCAGTCTGATAGTCTGACAATAGCCTAATACTTAACGGAAGAAGGTATACCCATGAAGGTTACGATTACCGCGAAAAAACTAAATATCTCACAGGCATTTACCGATTATGCAGAACAAAAGCTTGACGCAAAGCTTGATAGATTTTTCCCCGAAGAAGCGGAAGCGAAGATAACGCTGTCCGAGCGCCGCGAACAGATCGTTCTGGAGCTTACCGTAAGCTATGGCGGCATTATTTACCGCGCTGAGGAAGCCGCAAAGGATAAAAACGACGCTCTCGACGTAACGGTTGACCGTATTATCCGTCAGATCAGAAAGCATAAAACAAAGGTTGAGAAAAACCTGCGCGAAAACGCGTTTGCGGGTCTTGCTCCGGAGCCTGAGGAAACGGACTACGAGGTTATCCGCTACAAGAATTTCCGTATGAAGCCGATGAGTGTTGAGGAAGCTATTTTGCAGATGAACCTTCTGGGTCATAATTTCTTTATGTTCAAAAACGCCAATACGGGGATCGTAAATGTTGTTTATAAGCGCGACGAGGGCAACTATGCCGTTCTTGTTCCAGAGGACAACTGATAAAGGTTAATGTTTGGTTTTGCTAAAATTACCGAAAAAGGCGCGCTCGGACGGGTATTGCTCATTTCAAAGGAAGCATACGCGGCGGCTTGCGGCAAAAAGCCCGAAGCAAATGTTCCTGTTCTTCTCGATATGCTTTCAAAGGTCCTCTCACACTGCGGCGACGAGAACGAGCCTATAACCGCACTGCTCGAGCCGCTGAAGCTTGAACTTAAAACCAAGCACAAGGCGTTTTATAAGAAGACAAAAAAGTATTTCAAGCGCGGGTGTTTTGTTCCCGAATATGACTACGATCGTGCGCTCGGGTTTATTCCGCTGATGCTTTTCGGGAATGACAGGATATGTGAAAAGCTCGCAAGCGGCGAAGCCGATAAGGCAAGATCGATGTGCGACGCCATGAAGAGCTGTCCGGGGTATATTCTCGACGAGTTTGGAGCGCTGTCTCCGGAGCAGTTTTACGATCTTGTGTTCGGATTTTATCCGAAGCTCTATGATGAAGAATTTATGGAGCCTATGAAGCACTTGTTTAAATGAACGAAAATGCACCCCGTTTGGGGTGCATTCAGACTGTATATAAAGTTGTCTATCCCGAATTTATTTAAATTTGAAATTTCAAAACCGC
>JAFLUE010000238.1 GCA_022508945.1 Oscillospiraceae bacterium | reverse complement strand
TATCGGGAAAAGGAATTGTAAAATCCTTTGGCGAAAACACCGTGCTTCACGGGATCGACGCGGAAATTTTCGAGGGAGATTTTACAGTCATAATGGGTTCCTCGGGCTCGGGAAAATCCACGCTTTTGTATATGCTAAGCGGCATGGACAAAGTAAGCGGCGGAGAGCTGTTTTACCGTGACGGAAACATCACAAACGCCTCGGAAAATGAGCTTACCAAGCTTCGCGCGAATGATTTCGGGTTTGTGTTTCAGCGGACACATCTTATCGGCAACCTGACGCTTTGCGAGAATATCCGCATGGCGGGGCTTATAGGTTCAATGACAGACGAGGAAGCAACAAAACGCGCCGACGAGCTTATCGCGCGAATGAACCTCGAAAACGCGAAGGACAGACTTCCCTCGCAGGTTTCGGGCGGCGAAGCCCAGCGCGCGGCAGTCGCTCGGGCGGTGATACCAAAACCCGCGATACTCTTTGCGGACGAACCGACGGGCGCGCTTAACAAGGCGAATTCGGAGGAAGTTTTAAACCTCTTTTCCTCACTTCACTCGGAGGGTCAGACGGTGCTGTTAGTTACTCACGACAAGGAAGCGGCGCTTCGCGGAAACCGCGTTTTGTACCTTGAGGACGGCGCGATAATAGGCGAGTTGGAACTCCCGAATTACTCGGGCAAGGATAAAAACCGCGAGGAAAAGCTGACGGCTTGGCTTGAAGGACTTGGGTGGTAATATGGGAAAGTACAGATTACTGCTTAAATCCGCTGCCAAAAAGCAAAGTTCGGGAATTGTCGGAATTTTTCTGCTGGTGAGCGTTCTCGCGCTATGTCTGTTTTCCGCGCTGACGGTATATATCAGCGGCATAAATTCCGTAGAAGCCGAAATGGATCGCTTGGGCTTCGGAGATTTCACGATTTGGACAAGCGGACAGCCCGAAGAATTAAAAGCGGAAATCGAGAATATTCCCGATGTACAGCGCGTTTCATATCAGCCGCTTATCTTCGCGGGCTACGAGATAAACGGCGGTTATTCCGACAACGAGGGACAGCTTATCGTCTACGACGGTACGGTGGATTACCGCTTTATTGACACGAACGGAGAGGAACTTCCCACACTGGAAATTCAAACAGGTACGGTTTACATTTCTCCCGCGCTTCAATCAATGTTCGACGTGAAAATCGGTGATACGATACAGTTTGAGCTGTCGCGCTCGAACGGCATAAAAAGCCTTACGGTCGCGGGATATTTCGCCGACGCGTTTATGGGAAGCTCGATGATAGATATGAAAAGCTTTCTGGTAAGCGCAAACGACCGGGCTGAAATGCAGTCGGTGATCTATGAAGCGTCAAACGCCGATAAGCTCGGCAGGGTCGGCGCAATGTATCATATTTTTAAAAGCGAAAACAGCGGGCTTTCCGATCTCGAATTTCAACGTAAAATCAACGAATCTACCGATGTTTCATTGTACACGGAATTCACCTACCGCAAGGCTTCTATCCTCAATTATATGCTGTTGCTTCAGAATATTCTGTCGGGATTTCTTATCGCGTTCTCGGCGGTTCTGCTGATAATCTGCATTGTCATCACGGGGCATAGCCTGTCAACGGTTATCGAACAGGAAAAGCGCGATATGGCGGTTTTGAAAACAATGGGAATGTCCGGCGGCGGACTTCGCGGAGTGTATCTCGCGCTCTACGGCGGTACGATCTCGGCAGGACTGCTTTTGGGACTTGCGTTCTCATTTTTGATAGCGGAATTGCTCGCGAAGGTAATGATAACCTCAACGGGAATGCTTATCGAACTGTCGTTTCCAATAGTCATTATACTGCCGATTTTGTTGGGTATTCTTTTAGTATTCGCGGCGTTCTTATTCATTCGCACAGCGAGGATACTGAAAATCGCACCGATGCAGACGATACGCGAAACGACAGGCGAAATGGCCGTCCATTCTTCAATAAAAAAGCGCTGTCTTACGCTTGGTATAGCGGTTCGGGAACTGCGCTCGGAAAAACGGAAGTATATCGCGCTTTGCATAATCTCGGCATTTCTCGCGCTGTTTTTATCGGTGATAGGAAAAATGGGAACTTGGCTCGGACCGAACGGCGAGGGGCTTATGAACACCTTCAGCGTAGCCGACCACGATTTGGGCGTTCAGCCGTTCAACGAAACAGTTCCTATGGATGAGATTGAGCGCGTTATCAACTGGTATTCGCCTGTTTTGGAAAAATACGAGCTGGCGATGCAGAGCGTTACGGTAAACGGACAGGAATACACCGCGAACGTGCTGAACGACACAAAGTGGTTTCATGTTATTTCAGGCGAGGTCTGCGGCGGCGAAAGCATTCTGATAACCGATACGGTGGCAAGTGAACTGCAATTGTCGATAGGCGATACCGTGCGTGTCGCGGCGAACGGCAGAGCGGAAAGCTATACGGTTTCGGGTATCTACCAATGCGCGAACGGCATGGGCAGCAACATCGGAATGAGCCTCGCGGGGTACTCGA
>JAFLUE010000237.1 GCA_022508945.1 Oscillospiraceae bacterium | reverse complement strand
TCGGTATTGTATTGGGCATTGTCGGAATGGCGGGAATTATTGCGGCATATCCCGTATACAAGAAAGTCACCGAGATACAGAGAGCGAAGATCGCTCCCGAGATTCTAAGGCTTACGGACGAGCTGAAAAAATAACGGCAAATCATACACAGGAGGAAGCTTATCATGATAGCTCGGATAATAGAGATGATAGGAATTCTTATTCCGATAGCGGGAATAGCCGCGCTTTTGAGAAATAAGCAGCACAGCGAGAATACTCTTCGACTTATGCTGACAAACGTCGGCTGCCTTATAATGAACAGCGGATATTTCCTTATCCTGCTTTCCGAAAACTCCGTCGAGGCAAGCACGGCTTTAAAAATGGAATATCTCGGCGACGCTATGTTCTATCTGTTTTTCATTCTGTTTTTGCAGTCGTACTTGCAAAAACGCGCGCCGAAGATCCTTATCTATCTCTGGATAGTATTTGAATGTGCGATGGTCGGGTTTTATTGGGTAGACGGCATAAGAACCGGGTTTATCGGAGAGTATACCTTTACAAACGCGGAGGATTATAACATATTCACCGCGCAAGTCCACCCCAAAACTCTTTATCTTATCCGTTACAGCTTTTTGTGTTTTCTGCTGTTTATCGGACTTATTTATACTACTGTCCTAATGTTCAAAACCAAGCTGAAAACGGAAAGACAAAACCTTGCGAGGATCACGGGCACACAATTTGTAATTTCACTTTCGCTGGTCATTCAGCTTATGGTAAATCCTGCTTTCAATATAGTTCCGCTGTTTGCGTCGCTCTCTATTCTGTCGGTTATACTCGGCGTGATGAAAAACGAATTCTTCGGCGTTAAAGATTCGGGTCACGAGTGGGTATTCGAGCAAATGGACAACGCGTATATCATCGTTGACAGTATGTACGGCTATATAGACGCCAACAAAGCCGCAAGAAAGCTGTTTCCTGTGCTTGACGAATACAAAACGGGTGTGCGCGTTTCGGACGGTCTTTATAACATCTTTTCCTCCGAAGAAAATACAACGGAGATCGGCGACGGCTTTTTTGAAAAGAAGGTCACCGAAATTAAGCGCGGCGATAAGGTGATCGGATACGGCTTGCTGCTCGAGGATATAACGCTGCTGCATAATTATAATGCTCGCTTACAAAACGAGGTAAAGGAAAAGACAGAGCATATCCAGCTTGTGCAGGACTCTATCATAACGGGAATGGCGAGCGTGGTGGAAAGCCGCGACAACAGCACGGGCGGTCATATAAACCGCACAAGCATGGTCGTAAAGACGTTCTCAAAAAAGCTGCTTGAACACGCAAACGAGCTTGGGATAGACGAGAATTTTTTGAACAACGTCGTAAAAGCCGCCCCTATGCACGATCTTGGAAAGATAGCTGTAGATGACGTCGTGCTGCGAAAGCCGGGAAAGTTCACCGATGAGGAATACGCGAAAATGAAGCAGCACTCCGCCGAGGGCGCAAAAATGCTCAAAAAGGTACTCCGCGAGGTCGATGACGAGTATTTCAAGCAGATAGCCGTGAACGTCGCGCAGTATCATCACGAGCGCTACGACGGCAAGGGCTATCCAAACGGCGTAAGCGGAGAGAATATTCCGTTAGAGGCGCGGATAATGGCGCTTGCCGACGTGTTCGACGCGCTTGTGAGCCGCCGCTGCTACAAAGAAGCGTTTACATACGACAGAGCGTTTTCAATTATCGAAGAAGGACTTGGAACGCAGTTTGATCCTGTTCTGGGAAAGCTCTTTTTCGAGTGCCGAACGGAGCTTGAACGGCTTTACAGTGAAATGGAATAAGGGGTGAAAAAGTGGATCAAATTGACAGCGTAAAATCACAAAATCCGCTTGAATACGAGCCGATAGGGAAGCTGATGTTCAGATACTCAATACCCGCGATCATAAGCAGTCTGGTAGGCTCGATCTACAACATTGTCGACCAGATCTTTATCGGTAATAAGATCGGAGAACTGGGTAACGCTGCTACCAACGTAGCATTCCCGCTTGTTATGATAATAACCACCCTCGCGATGACGTTCGGCGTGGGCGGAGCATCCTCATTTAGCCTGTATTTGGGCAGCGGCGAAAAGAAAAAAGCACGGTCTGTCGTCGGAACGGCAATGTTTATGCTGATAGCTTCGGGAATAACGGTCGGCGCACTCTCGGCGATCTTCACACGCCCCATGCTGACTTTTTTCGGCGGACGCGGACATACGCTTGAATACGCAATAGAATACACGCGGATCGTCGCGCTCGGAACTCCGTTCGCGATGCTGGAAACAGGTGCTTCTCAGCTTATCCGCGCGGACGGAAGCCCACGTTACGCTATGGCGTCAAACCTCACGGGCGCAGTCTTAAACTGCATTTTAGACCCCATATTCATTTTCGCGCTTGATATGGGAATGTCGGGCGCGGCGCTTGCTACAATAATCGGACAATTTGTCGGAGCAGTGCTTATGCTCTGCTATTTCCCGCGCTTTAAGAGCTTTAAGCTGTCATTCCGCAGCTTTATTCCGAAGATGAC
>JAFLUE010000236.1 GCA_022508945.1 Oscillospiraceae bacterium | reverse complement strand
TTAGATAGCGCAAAGCGCAGCTTTGCGCGGTTTTGAAATTTCTTTTTAAATCAATTCATTTATTTTCGCCTGAATTCTTTTATACTCGGCGGAGATCAACGACGCGCCCTTTTGCTTTAAGTAGATTTCGGCATAGAGCTTGTTATAGAAGATCTTGCCGCTGAAAAAGCGTTCCATTTTCTTGATCTGGGCAAACGAATATACCGTAGATAAAAACAATATTTTTTCGCGCTCGGTCGAGTTTTGCTCCAAAGCACCCATCATCAGAAAATCGTAAATTGTGTTAAGAACGATCTTAACATTTTCCGGCGCGAATTCTCCGCTTGTTATCTCCTCACATAGCATAATGGCGTCGTTTATGCGCGTTTCGTCCTTTGCTCGGAGCCAAACCGCGCGGTCGTAAACATAAAGCGCCCTGCAAAGCCGCTCTTTTACGTTTTTGTCACAGTGAAAACGGATAACCGCGAGCATTCCGCGCCGCATATTCTTGTCAGGCTCAGCCGGGCAGTTTCCGACCGCGAAGCGCGTTGTTTCGCGGTCGAGCCTTGCCGCGTCGGTAAACGGCGCATACTCGACATTCAGACAGTGCGCCAAGATCTCCGCGGCAGTCTGGCGAAGCTCGGGAAATCTTCTCGGAAGCTGCTCCCAGAAGCCTATCGTATAGCTTGGAGAAACGTATCTTCCGCCTTTGGAGAGAAATTTCTTCATTATATCGAGGACATATTTGAGCGCGCCGCTCGCCATGCTCCAGTCGCTCTGCGAGCGGATCTGTGCCGTGCATTCCGTGAGATAGCGCTCCCAATTTTCCGTGTCCTTCATTCTCAGAAGTCCCGCCGTCATAAGCCCGCAGCGGCTCTCGAAGTCGGCGGGATACCAGTCCAGCGCCTCCGAGAACGCCTTAAAGGCGCCGCTGAAGTCCCACTTTCCGAGGAACTCTCTCGCCGCCTCGCGCTTTATTTTGCATTCGTCAAGCCCGTAAGCGTTGGTATTTGCGTCGTCCTCGTCGATAAGCTCGGACAGCTCCGCCTCTATTACAAGCTCGTCGGGTATCGACTTTCTCAACCCCGCAAGCAGCTCCTCACGCGCTTCCTCATATGAAATATGCGTTCCGCAGCAGCAGCAGAAGCCCGTTTCAAACTCGTTGTCGAGCATTATCATTCGCTGACACTTAGGACACACGCAGTATTCAAGCATAGTTCATCACCCACTTAGTTCAATTGACAATGTACAATGGATAATTGACAATTAATGTGTCTGCTTCGCAGACAATATTTAAACAATTGCGCCGAAGGCGCTCCGCAATTATCCATTATCAATTATACATTGTCCATTGTACATTGTACGATGTACAATGTTAAAGTTTCCAATCTATCGGTTCTATTCCATTTTTCTCCAGAAATTCATTTGCCTTTATGAAGTGTCCGCAGCCGAAAAAGCCGTTATGCGCGGAAAGCGGACTCGGGTGGGCGCATTGAAGGATCAAATGCCGAGGGTTAGTGATAAGACGCGCCTTATCGCGCGCGTTGCGTCCCCAGAGCAGGAAAACGATCGGTTGTCCGCGCTCGTTTAAAAGCTCGATAACGCGGTCTGTAAGCTGCTCCCAGCCCTTGCCCTTGTGGGAATTCGCTTGTCCCTCCCGAACAGTAAGCACCGTGTTCAGCAAAAGCACTCCGCTCTTCGCCCATTTTGTAAGCTCGCCGCTTTTCGGCGGCGTGATCCCCAACTCGTCCTGAATTTCCTTGAAGATGTTCACCAGCGACGGCGGCGGAGTAACTCCCTCGCGGACGGAAAAGCAAAGCCCATGAGCCTGACCGATCTCGTGATACGGGTCTTGCCCGAGGATAACGGCTTTTACGTCGCTGTAAGAGGTATAGCGCAGGGCGTTGAAGATATCGTCCATCGGCGGAAAAATACGGCGCGAATTGTATTCGGAGATCAAAAACTGCCGAAGCTTAAGGTAATAATCCTTTTCAAATTCGTCCTTTAACAGTCCGTCCCACTCGTTTCCTATATTAACCATATTGTCTCCTTGTTGTCAATAAATGCATTTACCGTTCAAACGACTTATTGAACGAGCCTATTTCAATCAAATTCCCCTCAGGGTCGGCAATATAACACGTTCTCTGCCCCCAAGGCTCCGTTTCAGGCTCTAATACGGGGGTTGCCCCCTTTTCCACAACTTTTTTGAATACCTCATCTACTTCTTCAAATGTATCAACGTATAAAGCGATTTCGGAATGACCGTTCAAACCCTTTACATACTCGTATTTTCTGCTCGTCATTTTCTCGAAATCTTTTCTTCCGTACAGTAAGAACAAAGTGCCGTCCTTAATGAGATAAACGTTGGACGTATCCTCGCTCTCTTTAATCTCAAATCCGAGAACATCGCGGTAAAATCTTATCATCGTCCCCATGTCATTAACAAATAAACCAAAGCCGTCGAGCTTCATATTTACCTCTTTTCTGAGCATCAAACCGAAATTTTAATTATTGTAATGTAATTTGCAACAACACAATAGTCGAGCGCGAAATTTCAAAAATCAAGCATTG
>JAFLUE010000235.1 GCA_022508945.1 Oscillospiraceae bacterium | reverse complement strand
AAACCCTCTGGGAACGTTCGATTCCCGTACGGGTCACCATCAGTAAGGCTATCATTTGGCTCTACAAACCGCTTGAGAGCATTTTCGCTTTTCCGATGTTCGGGGTTGTACATTATTTGTTGTCCACGATACTGTAAGACAGTCGAATATATTGCAAGTGAACCGCTGGTCGTTTTGAAATACGATCGGCGGCTTTTTCGTTACAGCTTGTATAAAAATTTTCAAAAGCTATTGACGAAACGGAATAAGTGTGATATAATAATCCCAAATGGGATTACAAGCCAAGGAGGGTTTTCCGAAATGGATATGCGAATACAGCTTATTCGGGAGGTAAACCGTGGAGTAATTCAATTCCGCGGCATTTATTCGGCGTGGTCAAAAAGGCATAATATAAGCTATAATGAAATGCTCGTGCTTTACACGATAAGGGACGAGGGCTTCTGTACGCAAAAGCAGATATGCGACAGCTATCTTCTGCCGCGGCAGACAATGAACAATGTTTTTTCCAAAATGCACAAGGACGGCATAATAGAAATTGACCCCGCAAAGGGCAACGGCAAGGAAAAAGCCTTTGTTCTGACAAAAAAGGGTCAAAAATACGCCGCTCCGTTTTTGGCTTCTATGAACAGCGTGGAGCTTCACGCGGCAGAGATCATAGGACAGGAAAAGCTCCGACAGATGATCGCGCTGGTAAATGAATATGACCGCGCCTTGCAAACCGCGTTAAACGAGAATACGGACGGTGAGTAACTTGAAAAAGAATTATCCGGAAAGCAGCTTTTACGGCACAGAGCGGATAGGAAAAATTCTTCTGAAGATCGCTCCGCCCGTTATGCTGGCACAGCTTATTCAGGCGTTGTATAATATAGTTGACAGCTTTTTCGTGGGTAAATATTCCGATGACGCGCTTACCGCCCTGACGGTCGTTTTTCCCATTCAGCTTATGCTGGTAGCGTTCTCTGTGGGAACAGGCGTGGGAGTAAATACATATATGGCGAGAAAATTCGCTTTGAACTCCGATGTGGACGCACAGAAAGCCGCGGGCACGGGCACTGTTCTCGCGGTAATGACCTGGGCGGTGTTCGCGGTGCTTTCGGCGTTTCTTATGAGACCGTATGTTACGCTTTCCGCCAATGTTCCGACAGCGGTCGAGTATGCCGTTACCTACGGAAAGATAGTCTGTATCGGCAGCCTGGGCGCGTTTCTGGAGGGCAACTGGACGAAGGTACATCAGGCGCACGGTAATATGAAGATACCGATGGCGGCTCAGATAATAGGGGCGGTCGTCAATATCGTTCTTGACCCGCTGCTGATCTTCGGTTTCGGGTTTATCCCGGAAATGGGTGTTGCGGGAGCTGCGCTGGCGACGGTGATCGGACAGATTGTTTCCGCTGTGATGACGGGTATAGGAGGCTTTCGCAAGCCGCCGAAGCTAAAGGAAATGCGTCATTATGTCAAGAGGATATACCGTTACGGCTACTCCTCTATTATGATGCAGGCGCTTTACACGGTATATATCGTGGCGCTCAACATAATACTCGCGAGGTTCTCCGACGCTGCCGTAACTGTACTGGGGCTGTATTATAAAATGCAGAGCTTTTTCTTTATCCCGCTGTTCGGATTGCAGACCTGCATAATCCCGATACTCAGCTTCAATTACGCACGCGCTGATTACTCAAGATGTAAAAGAACGATGCGCGACGCTTTCCTGATATGTATTATTTTTATGATCGCGGGGATAGTCGGTTTTATTTTCTTCCCAAGACAGATCATAGGGCTTTTTTCGCAAAACACCGAGGTCCACGAGATAGGACGGATCGCGTTTCCGATCATAGGCACCAGCTTCGTGTCCGCCGTGTTCTCGCTGATAATGCCCGTATTCTTTCAGGCTATCGGCAAGGGCGCGACCAGCCTTATGCTCTCACTTACGCGGCAGATATTTTGCCTGCTTCCGAGCTTCTGGCTGTTCTCTTTGATCGGGCTGAATTACGCGTGGCTGGCTTTTCCCGTTTCGGAAACGCTGGCAGGGGGAATAGGACTTCTTCTGTATTTTATACAGGTACGGAAATGGGATAAAATACATCCACAGTAATTATTCATTGTATTGACAAAAATGAATATTTTGGCTCTCCGTAATTCGGGGAGCTTTTTTACAATCAAAGTTGAATGATTTGAAGCCCCTGCCGCTCGGCATAGTCAACAGTATAAGCAGTCCCTCCGCGCGGTTCCCGAAGATAGCAGATAAGGTACGCGCTGCCGTCAACGAGGTGGCGGTTACGCGCCAACATACAGTCGCTTGTGTACTGCGGCGACAAAATCCTCACCTTGTCGGCTCTTTCAAGGATTTCATAGTACCTCTGCCGCTGATCGGCGCTCCATTTAAGCGTCTGCTGATCGGGAGGGCAAGGCAGAACAAGAACGAGCCTGATGTGTGGGTATTCCTCTTTGAGTTGGAGTACCGTTTCCTCGGCAAGCATATCAAAGCCTAAAGCCCCTCCCGCGCCGAAGAACACCACTCCGCGCTCGATCAGACCGATTATTTCTTTTTTCA
>JAFLUE010000234.1 GCA_022508945.1 Oscillospiraceae bacterium | reverse complement strand
CAAGATCGTGTCTGAAACCGTTATCTTTCCTATATCATGAAGCGGCGCAGCTTTGGTTAGCAGCTCGATATATGAATCCGTCAGCGTTTCGCACTCATAACCCGCCTGCCTTGCCGCCTGCGCCAGCATAGAAACATAAATGCTTGTGCGCTTAACGTGTTCTCCCGTGTCGCCGTCACGGCTTTCAATCAGCGTTGCCATTCCGATAATGGTCGAATTCTGCAGCCGCAGTATTTTTTCGTCATGCTCGTGCAGAGCTCGGTTTTTATTTTCAATATCAATCTCGAGCTGATTTTTATAGCTGTTGAGGTTGGAAGTGATTTTGAAACACAAAAGAGAACACATTATGACCGACACGGCAATAACGGGAATTGCCGCAAACGCGCTGATCTTAGAAAACTTAATAAGTGAATTCATTTTGTCGTCGGCCTCAGCAATTTCCGCCTTGGCAAAAGCGTCAAATTTGTCAAACGCATCGCTTACGCTGATTACGCTTTTATCCATAACGTACACAACATAATAATTTGCGGTATTGTCCTGTCCCGCGCTGCTGAACATAAGCGCCGTTTCAGCAGCAGAAAGATAGCTTATAAAGCTGGTATAAGCCTCGTGGTAAATCTGTTCGCGCTCTCCGCCCATCATTTTTTCTCTGAGCTCAGAAAATTCGGCTTTAAGACTTTCCTCAATCTCCTCGGCTTCTGCCTCATACTGCACAAGCTTTTCCTCTTCGTCTGCCGATATGTGCTTTGAAACAATCGACTGGTGTTTATACATCTGGGCTCTTATGCCGTTTGTGGTTTCAAGGGTCTGGGTATAGTCTTTTATTTCGTCATAGGAGGCTGAGAGTAAAGTAATATCTATCGTGAGAATCGAAACTCCCACGATTCCTATTATTCCTGCAATTAATATCATAATGAATATTTTAAGCGGAATATTCTTCACCTTAAACCATTCCTTATCCTATGAAATCATCCTTCGGGTTCTGACATAATGCCCGTGACCATTGTGTCAAGAAGCACCTGAAGATCAACATTGTCCATATTCTTTGCGGCAATAGTCGTTCCGAAAACATATGTCGGATTCCAGTAGGTATCCGCAACATTCTGAAGATGACCGTAAACAGACTGCTCGCTGAGTGCAGAAATAGCGATTGATGCCTTTACTTCGTCTGTTGAAGCCGCATTTACGTTGGAAGGCCCCTCTCCGCGTTCCCTGAAACGCGTAAGCTGGTTTTCCTCATTTGTAAGCCACTGTGCCAGTAACTGTGACCATTTCGGGTTTTTGGTATTGGCACTGACACCGATAAATTTATATCCCGCAAAAGAGTGCATCTGTACGCTGTCACCCTTTATCGTGTATTCGGGAAGCTTTGCCGCGGCATAACCCTCGCCGAAGGCTTCCATAATGTCGGTCGAAAGCCATGTTCCGCTTATTCCCGCAATAACCGATCCGTTTTTTGCTCCCTCTTTGAGAATATCGTCACCGCCGGCGAGAAATCCGTCGTTATTGGCAATGTCCAGCATCGCTTGGGCAACGTCAACTCCCGTATAATTTCCGCTTGTGGCATTCCAGTTGCAGATATTTGTTTTACCGTCATCGCTCAGCGTAACTTCCAGTCCCGCACCTTTGAAGAATGAGTAAATATACCAGCCGCTGCTGTAATCCATCGTCACCTTTTTGCCGTTTTCCGCCGCAACCTCAAGAATCCTGTCAAAGCTTTTTACATCATCTTCTGTCAGATATTCCGTGTTATAATACAGAAAGTAACCGTTGCTTGCGGTGGCGGGATAGGCGTAAAGCTTTCCGTCGCGTGAGGCACTCATTACCGCGCCGCTGGATGAAGAGCCGTTTTCCTCAACGATCCTGTCGGCATCTTCGGTAATCTGAAGAAGCACTCCCGCGTCATAAAGCGAGTTAAACTGATCCGCCGCAAACGAGAAAACATCTGCCGCTGCTTCGGGGTTTGCAAGTATGGTATCTTTACAGGTATCCTCGCCTTCCGCGCTTATTGTAATGGAGAAAACTGCCTCATCTTTGTGCATTTCCTTAAACTCATCAACCATCCGGCTGATCATCGGAATATCTTCCCCCGCACACCAAACCGAAAGCATAACCTCTTCGGGCGCACCTTTGCTGCCACAGCCCGAAAGAACTCCCACAGCTATCACAAGCGCCATGAAAGCAGAAGCAATTGCCCTTATTTTTACAGCAAATCCTCTCGTCATATTTACTCCTCTGTACCTGAAGTTACACATACAAAATGTAATATTAATAATTGTAGCATCAATTTCAAACAAAGTCCATAACTTGACTTGATTTGATTTCCCAACCCATCATCCCGCCTCATCCGCGCCGGGTACATTGACCTTCCCATACTCCCCGGTCTGCGTATCGATCACGACCATCGCTGATTCTCCGATCTGTCTTCCATCACGGTAAGTAGAAAACACATCGGTTGAAATCACTCCGTCTTTCTTAAATATAATCTCAACCGGTGTATGACCGACCACCTGTGTATATATGTCATTCCTGAAAATATCCCTGCATTTATACT
>JAFLUE010000233.1 GCA_022508945.1 Oscillospiraceae bacterium | reverse complement strand
ACATTGGCTCTGTTTATCCTCGCCTATGAAATCGCTATGTACGGCTATTCGCAGCGGATAAAGAAGCTGCCGATCAAAAGCGTTATGCTGGAATGATCAACAGAAAAAGCGTCTTGTGTTCGGGAAATGGGTATATATCTCCTTAGACTTACATATAACGGTCATCAAATAGCCGGACGCACAGACGCAGAGCCGATGAACAGTGGGAGAAATCTCAAAGTTCATCGGCTCTTTTTTGCTCTATGAAATATCCTTGCGCCTATATTCCCAAAATGCCGCGCCGATACCGATAACGGTCATAACTATTCCGACCGCGAGATATTTGATCTCCAAACGCTCATTTGCGATAATATCCGCGCTGTCGGTGTAGCCGAACGGGGTTATATATTTCAGAAATTCCGCGTTTTCGGTGAGGTTTGCGATGATATTAAGGAAGTAGAATGCCGCCGCAAGTCCCAAGCCCAGACCGAGACTGCCCCTGCCGATAAACGCGGATATCCCGAAGCATATCGCGGCGATCTCGACCTGCATTATGAAGTGCGCCGCAAACGTCAGCGCAAGCGGTCTGATATCGGGAGATTCGCCGATAATTATTGTAGATAATACGGTAATGACGACTGCCGCCGCGTTGAGTATAACGATCTGCGTGATCACGGAAATGAACTTCTGCGCGACAACGCTCTGCCTGCTTACGGGGTGCGTCAGCAGGAATTCGGCGGTGTGCTCGCGCTCCTCCTTGGACAGCGCGGAAATTCCCGTCAGCGCCGCAAAGAACGCGCCGCCCAATCCGAGAACGTTCCCGCACTCTATCCCGAAAAATCCTATAAATTCGCCGAAATTTATCTTGTCCATTCCAAACGCCGCGGAAAATCCGCCCATGTTCGCAAACGCCTCGCTTATGCCGTCCATTTGCTTTGACATTTCGGGGTAAATGAGAATACATACTCCCAGCATAAACGCGATGACTGATGTCCAGATAATAAGTGAATTGCGCCCCTGCCGTATTTCGTGCTTAAGAATTGTCATCTTAATTCTCCTTGTAATAATGCATAAAGATCTCCTCAAGATCGGGTTCGGTAATGCTTATGTCGGTTATAGGCAGCGGCGCGAGCGCGTTAAGAAGCTCACGCGGTTCGCCGCTGTACAGGAATTTTACAGTATCACCGTCAAACTCAACATTTCCTGTTCCGTTCAGCTTTGGAAGCTCGGAAATGCCCGACAGCGTGACTTTTTTCGCGTTGGTGTGTATGAGATTTTCCACACGGTCACAAACCAACAACCGCCCCTCACGTATCACTGCGGCGCGCTTGCAGTACTTCTGTATCTCGGAAAGGATATGTGAGGATAGGAATATTGTGGCTCCCTCGGAATTGCGTTCCTCTAAAACCGCGTAAAATTCACGCTGCATCAGCGGATCGAGACCGCTTGTCGGTTCATCGAGAATACACAGCCGCGGCTTATGCTGCAGGGCGCAAACGATAGAAACCTTTTTTCGGTTTCCGAGTGAAAGCTCGGATATTTTTTTGTTTACATCCAGCTCCAGTCTTTCGCAAAGCCGCGCGGCTTCCTTTGCACAATCTTTTTTTCTTAATTCCGCGGAATACTTTATAACTTCGCGCACTTTCATTCCGTGATAAAAATTTGCCTCGGACGGCATATAGCCGATATCCGCGAGAATATCCGTTTTTCCGACGTCTTTTCCGAATATTTTTGCCGTTCCGCTTGTTTGGGAAATAAGCCCTGTGAGTATTCGGATAGTGGTGCTTTTTCCCGCGCCGTTCGGACCGATAAATCCAAAGAAGTCCCCCTCGGCAACCGTCAGATCAATATCGTTTATTCCCCGCGACTTGCCGTAAAATTTCGTCAGTGAAACCGTTTCGACAGCGTTCATTTTTCGTTCCCCTTTTTCAAATATATTTTCTTCCAGAATTTTAACATATCCTCGAAATCCTTTTCAAGCTTCTGTACGTCAAGCTCGCCGTCCCATTGGATTATTTCCCAGAGATAACCCTCCGAGGCAAGGTACATTTCCCGATACATCATGTTAAGGTCAAAGCCATCAACAAAATCGTTCGGATCGACACGCGACAGCGCGCCCTGCGCTTTTATATCAAAGTATTTTTGATAGCTGTCGTGTATCGCCGGGCTGACCTCCGGGTCTTTCTCGTAGAACGCTTTGAGCACAAACGCGGTCATGCTGCGGTATTTCGTCATCATGTGTATTTTAGCCCGCATACCGCGTTCCATCATCTCGAACAGATCGGTCGGCTCATAGCAGCCGTATTCGGTAAGGTATTCTATGGTTATTTTGCAGGCTTTATCCCACAAGAAAAGGTACAGCTCACGCTTGTTGCGAAAATAGTGGAACAGCAGCGACTTGCTTATCCCCGCGCAGTCGGCGATCTCGTTCATTGGACTTTTCTTGTAGGAGTTCTGCGAAAACACAAGAAAGCCCGCGTTGATTATTTTTTGCTGCTTTTCCTCGGGCAGCGAATAGAATTTCTCGTTCATCTGCTTCACCTGTTTTCAAAATGCTATTGTCCGTATCGGTCAATTATATTATAAACCCGTTGACCGTTTTTGAGAAGACCCTTT
>JAFLUE010000232.1 GCA_022508945.1 Oscillospiraceae bacterium | reverse complement strand
ACTCCGCTTCGCTCCGTGTTCAGACAATGCTTGATTTTTGAAATTTCGCGCTTGACTATTGCGTTGTTTTTTTGGTTAGTATACAGACCGAAACTCCCGAATGACTTCGGGAGTTAATTGTTATTCAGACGCCGTTATCAGTCCTCGTCCGCGCTTTCAGGCTCGTCCCAGTTGTGCCATACGTTCTGAACGTCGTCGTTGTCATCAAGCGTTTCAAGAAGAAGCCCCATTTTTTTGAGCTGATCCTCGTCGGTAAGCTTTGTGTAGGTCGAAGGAACCTGCTCCGCCTCGGCGGAAATAACCTCATATCCGCGCGTCCTCAGCTCATTCACGACATTATCCACCTCGCTCGGATCGGTCGTTATCTCGACAACTCCGTCCTCAAACGAAAAGTCCTCCGCGCCCGCTTCGAGAATATCCTCCATGGCCTTGTCCTCGTCGATATCGCCGTCCTCGTTGTTAAGTACAATAACGCCCTTAAGCGAGAACATAAACGAAACACAGCCTGTCGTACCCATATTTCCGCCGAACTTGTCGAAATAATGACGTATCTCACCCGCCGTGCGGTTTCGGTTATCCGTAAGACAATCGACTATTACCGCGACTCCGCCGGGTCCATAGCCCTCATAAACGCAGTTTTCATAATCGTTTTTCTCCGAGTCGCCTGCCGCTTTTTTAAGCAGACGGTCGATGTTGTCGTTTGGGATATTGTTTGACTTTGCTTTCTGTACGAGGGTAGCGAGCTTTGAGTTGTTTGAGGGGTCGGCGCTTCCCGTTTCTTTGATACATACAAGGATCTCACGGCTGATCTTCGTGAAGACCTTTGCGCGCGCTCCGTCCTTTTCGCCCTTTTTGCGCTTAATTGTACTCCATTTTGAATGTCCCGACATAAAATATGATTCTCCTTTTTCATTTACGCTAAGCCCCGCAATCTGAGCGGGACCGTCGAATACAAAGTTCAAATAATATTATACAACATTTCTTTAAAATTGTCAATATTTATTGCGGTTATTTCACAATGCTTGTTGACAAAAACTCTGCGATGTGGTATCATAATATTGAATTTAAAGCTAAGCTATGAGGAACAAACATGAAAAAACAAATCAAACTCAGCAAAAAATCCGAGGAAGCTTCGAAGAATCACCCGAGACCGAGCGGGATATTCGCCGCGGAGCATTGTTCGGAAAAGGCATTTGCGGCGGTCATGCTTCTTAAAATGTTTGAGATGATACTTGTGACTATTTTCGGACTGTTTATGGGAATCTTCGCGCCGCTCAGCATATTTTTAGGCGTTGAGGACGCGGACGCTTTGGCAATTCGGGCGGCTGTGGCATGGCTTATTTCCTCGATACTGTATATCGCGGGTTTTTTCACGCTGATGCTCGGAAACTCCAAGATCGCGATGATAGTTCACACGGTCGCGGCTGTAGGGACATTTATTGTTTACTCTGCTTATTCGCAGATGTTTGCAGATGATCCGAACAATGTCGGTCCGTCGATCTTATATATGCCGTGTCTGTTTATTACGCTTCTGACGCTGGCGATAATGCTGACGATAAATATACCGAAATGGTTTGAAAGGCGCATGAAAATGCTCAACGAAAAAGCCCCGAGCATTTTGGGCGATGATGACGATAATGACAGTGAAAAAAGTAATAAAAAGGAGTAAAAGCATATGGCAACCATTATGAGTGACGAGCTGAGATTTCACCTGAAGATCAAAAACGGAGATGTCGGACGGTATGTTATCCTTCCGGGAGACCCGGGGAGAGTGCCGCTTATCGCACAGAAGCTTGAAAACGCCGAACAGATAGCGCAAAACCGTGAATACAACATTTATACAGGCTTTCTTTCGGGAGTTAAGGTCAGCGTTTGTTCTACGGGCATAGGCGGACCGTCGGCGGCGATAGCCGTCGAGGAGCTTATCGACAGCGGCGCGGACACATTTATCCGCGTAGGAACAAGCGGCGGTATTGACCTGTCGGTTTTCGGCGGAGATCTGATAATCGCCGAGGCGGCAATACGCGCGGAAGGAACTTCTTATGAATATTTGCCGCAGGGCTATCCCGCGCTTGCGGATTATTCGGTGACCTCGGCGCTTGTAAAAGCGGCGGAAAAGCTGTCGGGAAGCGAACCGGGCGAGCGCTGGCACGTCGGAGTCGTACACAGCAAGGACAGCTTTTACGGAGAGACCAACCCCGAGCGCTCCGCCGTATGCGATAATATTACGAGCCGCTGGGAAAGCTATGTCAGGTGCGGCTGTCTGACAAGCGAAATGGAGTGCGCGGCAATTTACGCGGTCGGGCTTGTGCGTTCAAATCTTCAAAAGAAGATACGCTGCGGAGGTGTTCTGACGGCGCTCTGGAACGCCGAGCGCTCAAAAAAGAACCTCCCCGACACTATTTGCAATTCAAGCGAAAGAGCAATACAGTGCGCTGTCGACGCGATCAGGCTGCTTATTGCCGAGGACAACGCGACCGGATGTTGACCGTGAAAATACACGGTTTTTAATCATAAACGCGCTCGGAAAGTTCCGAGCGCGTCAGGCTGTATATAAAGTTGTCTATCCCGAATTTATTTAAATTTGAAATTTCAA
>JAFLUE010000231.1 GCA_022508945.1 Oscillospiraceae bacterium | reverse complement strand
CTGCGTACTTGTTAGTCAGCACGCTGCCCATTGCCGCCATAACAGCGGGAGAAACAATGTTCTCGCTTGCGATAAGCTCGAGATTGCGCTTCTGACGCTGAAGCTCCAGACCCATTGCATCCGCAACTTCCTGGTCATAACCGCCCAGAAATCCGATTGTATCCACCAGATCGTTGTACATAAAAAAACTCCTCTCCAAGATGTAGTACCTCTACATTATAGTATATCGCAAAATAAGCCTTTTTTCAAGCGTTTTTTTAAATTCAATATTTCACACATTTACTTTTCCGAAATAACACAATTTTTGTATAAAATGACAATATACTTGCTTATCTATACAAACTTTTATGATCTGTAATAAAAAACGGCAGTCCCGAAAGACCGCCGCTGTTGATTATATATAGCTAACTATCTTATCGCCCATTTCCGAGCAGGTCACGAGAGTCATTCCCTCGCTCATTATATCGCCCGTGCGGTATCCCGCCTCAAGCACGTCGTTTATCGCCTTTTCGACCGCGTCCGCCTCTTTGTCCATTTTGAATGAATAGCGAAGCATCATTGCCGCGGAAAGTATGGTCGCGATCGGGTTTGCCTTGTTCTGACCCGCTATATCGGGCGCCGAACCGCCGCTCGGCTCGTAAAGTCCGAAGCTTGTTTCATTCATCGAAGCCGAAGCGAGCATTCCTATCGAGCCTGTTATCATCGACGCTTCATCCGAGAGGATATCGCCGAACATATTTTCAGTCACCATAACGTCAAACTGTGCGGGGTCTTTTACGAGCTGCATGGCGCTGTTGTCCACGAGCATATGCTCGAGAGTTACCTCGGGATAGTCCTTCGCGACCTCGTCTACGACCTTTCTCCACAGTCTCGAGGAATCCAGAACATTTGCCTTATCAACGCTTGTCACCTTCTTGCGGCGCTGCATAGCAACGTCAAATGCCTTTTTGGCGATTCTGCGTATCTCATTTTCATTGTATTCAAGAGTATCCACTGCCGTCATAATGCCGTTTACTTCCTCGGTATAACGCTTTCCGAAATAAAGTCCGCCCGTAAGCTCGCGCATTATGAGCATATCAAAGCCCTTTTCCGCTATTTCCTTTTTCAGCGGACAAGCCTCGGAGAGCTGTTTATAAAGCACACACGGACGGAGATTCGCGAACAGTCCCAGCGCCTTTCTAAGCCCCAGCAGACCCGCTTCGGGGCGCTTGTCCGCGGGGAGCTTATACCAGGGAGATGTGGTGGTATTTCCGCCGATAGAACCCATTAAAACCGCGTCGGACGCCTTACAGCGCGCTATAGTTTCGTCCGTAAGCGGAACGCCGTTTACGTCTATCGAACAACCGCCCATTAAAAGCTGTTCGTAATTGAATCTGTGACCGAATTTTTCCGCAATCTTGTCGAGAACCTTCATCGCTTCCGAAACAATTTCGGGTCCGATTCCGTCGCCCTTTATTACCGCAATGTTTTTTTCCATAATACACCTCTTGTTAATTAACGTTCACCCAAAAATTCGGGAGGAACGCTTTTTGTAAGCCATACTCCGTTCTCGGAGAGATAGAATTTATAGCCCGCACGATACATCTTCCCGGAATGTACGAAGAATATATGCGGCTTTCCGTGACGCGCGCCGACATTTTCCGCGGTCTCCTTGTCTTTGGAAAGATGAACATACAGCCGTGATTTAGGCTTCAAGCCCTCTTTTCGTATAGCCGCGACAAACTTCTCGCCCGTTCCGTGAAACAACTGCTCGGGCGGCTCAGCTTCTTTAATCTCCACATCAACGTTTACGGAATGCCCTTGATTGGCACGGATAAGCGTCTTGTCCTCATTGAAGCTGTAGCGCTGCTTGTTGTCTGTTCGTACGATCTCCTCGAGCGTTTCCATGTTAATGGAATACCCCTCTGTGCGGTTAATGCCGTTTATCACATCTTCAACACCTGCCCAACCGTGTTCGTCGAGCGAGATGCCTATCGCTTCGGGCTTATGCCGCAGTATAAGGGATAAAAATATACTTGTTTTCTTTAAGTCCTTCATAATGCAAAAATGTTTCAAAAATCAATCTTCAAATCAACATAAGATACGCCGTTGTATTCGCGGGTTTTAATCTTTGTAAACCCGAATTTCCGATAGAATTCCAGCGCAGGAATGTTCTTTTCGGCGGTTGAAAGCACAGCGCCCGAATATCCCTTTTCGCGCATTTTTCGCAGCGTATGCGAGAGCAGCTTTCTTCCCTGTCCCGTGCGCTGAAACTCGGGGGTTACATACAAAAGCAATATCTCGGCGATATCAGCCGTTTTATTGCTTTCGGGTTTTACCGCGGCGCATACCGCGGTTATTTTCATATCAACCGTAAGTACGAAAATATCCGCACCGTTATCAAGAAGCTGAGCAAAGCTCTTTCTTCGGCGTTCACCGGTAAACGCGGCAATAGTTTCCTCGTCGAAAATATCGCGGTAATTCACCCGCCACGCGCTGTCAACGACCTCGCTCATTCCCTCAATATCGGAAACAACGGCAGAACGTATATCGATCCTCACTTTTTAATTGAATTCAGCAGTCCGCCCTTGTTTATGATCTCCTTGATAAACTCGGGGAACGGCTGAGCTTTATATG
>JAFLUE010000230.1 GCA_022508945.1 Oscillospiraceae bacterium | reverse complement strand
GCCATTTTGTTTCACTCCTTACTTAAATCATTCCGTCGAAGAACTCGATGGTCTTGGAGCCGTCCGCGAGAGTAACAATAGCCTTCTTCCAATCGGAAGTATATCCCTCGCTTCTGCCCATTCTCTTTTTTCTTCCGCGAACGCTTACCGTGTTCACTTTCTTGACCTTAACGCCCTTAAAGAGCTGTTCTACAGCCTTGGCGATCTCGATCTTGTTTGCGCTCTTAGCAACCTTAAAGGTGTACTTGCCCTGCTGAAGACACTCCATACTGTGTTCTGTAATAATGGGCTTTATAATAATGTCCTGTGCTACCTTTTCCATTAAGCGTACACCTCCTCAAGCTTTTCAACAGCGCCCTTCGCGATTACGAATTTGTCGCAGTTGAGAATGTCATAAACATTGAGCGTGTTGACCTGAGCGGTTTTTACCTTTTCGATGTTTGCGGCAGACTTTATGACCTTCTTATCAACACCGTCAAGAACGATAAGGGTCTTTCCCTCCGCTCCGATAGCGCCGAGCATATTGACCATTGTCTTGGTCTTAAACTCGTCGGTCTTTATCTCGTCTACAACAATGATCTCGTTCTCTGCGGTCTTGCTCGAAAGAGCCGAAAGCATAGCGAGCTTTCTGAGCTTCTTGTTGAGGGTATATCTGTAAGAGCGGGGCTTCGGACCGAGTGCGATTCCTCCGTGTCTCCACTGGGGCGCTCTTGTCGAACCCTGTCTTGCGTGACCTGTACCCTTCTGTCTGTAGGGCTTTCTTCCGCCGCCGCTTACTTCTGTTCTTGTAAGCGTGGACTGTGTGCCCTGGCGCTGGTTTGCGAGATAGTTCACAACCGCCGCGTGCATAGCGGAAACATTCGGCTTAATGCCGAAAACCGCGTCGTTAAGCTCAAGCTCGGAAACGACTTTACCCGCCATGTCTACTACATTTATCTTTGACATAGTATCGTCCTCCTTTTCCTTAAGCCTTTACCGCGTCGCAAATTGCGACTACTCCGCCCTTGGGGCCGGGAACCGCGCCCTTAACGGCGATAAGGTTGTTTTCAACGTCGACCTTAACAACCACAAGGTTCTGAACAGTAACTCTCTCTGCTCCCAAGTGACCTGCCATTTTCTTGCCCTTGAAAATTCTCGAAGGCGAAGAACACGCGCCCATGGAGCCTGCCTCACGAGCAACGGGGCCCGTACCGTGCGACTCTCTGAGTCTGTGCTGGTTGTGACGCTTGATGGCGCCCGCATAGCCCTTGCCCTTGGAGGTTCCGACAACGTCAATAACGTCGCCTTCCGCGAAAACGTCAGCCTTGATGATGTCGCCCGTGTTAAGAGCGGACGTGTCTTCAAAGCGGAATTCCTTCAGGGTCTTCTTGAACGCAACGTCGTTCTTCTTGAAATGACCCTGCTCAGGCTTGTTTATGTGCTTTGCGGAAACATTTCCAAAGCCAAGCTGAACAGCCTCATAACCGTCATTTTCGGTTGTTTTCTTCTGCACTACGACACAGGGACCCGCCTCAATGACTGTAACGGGAACAACCTTTCCTGCCTCGTCGAAGATCTGCGTCATGCCGATCTTCTTGCCGATGATAGCTTTTTTCATCAGCCAAATCCTCCTTTTCGGTTATTGGTTGAGCATCAGCCCAACGTGACCGCGCGCCTAAGGCGGCGCTCGGTTAGCGGTTGAGGCGCTTTAAAAGCTCCTCAACATAACTTAAAATCAAAGCTTGGAAGTCGTCTTCCAACTTCTTGCTCCGACCTTAAATATCCATCGAGATCTCAACGCCCGCGGGAAGCTCTAAGCCCTGAAGCGCCTCGATCGTTTTCTGAGAAGGACGGATAACGTCGATAAGGCGCTTGTGAGTTCTCTGCTCGAACTGCTCGCGGGAATCCTTATACTTGTGAACCGCCCTTAAAATGGTTATGACCTGCTTGTCCGTAGGAAGCGGAATAGGACCCGCAACTCTCGCGCCGCTTCTCTTTGCAGCGTCAACGATCTTAGCAGCCGCAGCGTCAACAATGCTGTGTTCATAACCCTTAACCTTGATTCTTACCTTTTCAGATGCCATGATTTTTCAACCTTTCTGTATGAATGTCGGCGAAAGCTGATTTTGAAAAATCCACTCTTCCGTGTGTTCCGTGCCGTAACCCACAGTTACAGCCAAAGACCCTCGCGCGGTGGGGGTTAGTTATCTGCGCGGCAGACACTTTAACATTTCCCGCTGTCCTTGACACGAAAAGTTTATTTTCGCCCGGATCTCGCCCGGACTTCTCCGCCGCAGTTCCCACGCCGAGCGTGCAATCTGCGGTTTCATCGCCTTTAAATTTACGGTTTTATGCTGTTTTACACAATGCCGCAGATATTATTCTAACACAATTCGCTTTTATTTTCAAGGGATTAGCTAAAAAATTCTCAGAAATTCACAGAGAATTTTTGCGGCTTTTGCCTGCCGTTTTTATGCACTTTACACAAATCAGACATTTTTCCGCAAAATTCGCCTCTGTATACTATTTATAATATAAATGTTTGGATGCTCAGTGCGTTAATATCGTTAATATTATGTTGTTTTGGACGGATTGATTTAAAAAGAAATTTCAAAACCGCGCAGCAAAGCTGCGCTATCCAATCGCCACAGTAGAGCTTTACTCTACTGTGGCGATTGATTTTT
>JAFLUE010000023.1 GCA_022508945.1 Oscillospiraceae bacterium | reverse complement strand
CCGCCGCGGCGGCTGCATTTTGAAATTTCGCAATGCTCTATTATGTAGTTCTGAAAAAAACGAATATTTATAGTATAATTAAAGCGATAGTCATAAAGTTCTCGGAAAATAATATTGTATACAAGTCAGTAATCTATACAGGAGGATGCCATGCCAAACATATTGCTTGTGGAAGACGACAAAGCGCTCTCTCGGAATTTAGCGAAATATCTCGAAACGGAGGAATTTTCCGTTACGAAGGCGTTCGGTCAGACAGACGGAATGAAGGCGTTTGAAAGCGAACAGTTCGACTGCGTTCTGCTGGACTTGTCTTTGGAGGACGGAAACGGCTTTTCCGTCTGCTCACAGATCAAGGCAAAATATGATATTCCCGTTATATTTCTTACCGCCTCGGCGGACGAATCCTGTACGGTCGCGGGCTTCGAGATCGGAGCGGACGACTATATCATCAAGCCCTTCAGACCAAGAGAACTTGTGGCGAGGATCAAAAACGCCATGAGAAAATACGGCTTTGCTTCATCGGCACAGCCGCTTCAGTGCGGAAATATCTGCATTGATCCGGTTAAAGGGATAGTTACAAAGGACGGCGGCGAAATCTCAATGTCCGCGCTCGAATACCGTCTGTTGCTGTTGTTTTTCTCAAACAAGGGGAAGCTGCTCTCGCGCGACCGCCTTGCGGACGAGCTATGGACTATTTCGGGCGAGTTTGTGGAGGACAACACGCTGAATGTCTATATAAAGCGCCTTCGCGACAAAATTGAGGACGATCCTCAGAACCCGCGAATACTGAAAACCGTGCGTGGGCTTGGATATAAGGCGGTGGACGAATGAATATAACGCGAAGTCCCGAGATACGTAAAACCGTTATTTGTCAGGTCTGCGCGGCTGTTATAGGCTTTGTGGGCTGTCTGTTTTTCAGCGTTCCCGCGGCGTTTGTATTGATCGGTGTATCGGCGGCGGTGATATTTATTCAGTTATACTCGCTGTCAAAGCGTCAGAATAAGCTGTCGATGCTTTGCGACGAGATAGACAGGATACTCCACGGCGCGGATACCGCGGATTTCGGCGAATACCGCGAGGGAGAGCTTAGCATATTGTCTGCCGAAATACAAAAAATGACCGTGCGTCTGCGAGAGCAGAATTCGGCTCTTTATCGGGACAAGCAGTTTATGAAAGAGGCATTGGAGGATATGTCACACCAGCTTCGTACTCCGCTTACGACAGTGATGCTTGTTTTGGGTATGCTGCGCGAGCCTGAGCTTAGCAGACAGCAGCGCGCGGAGCATATTCAGGAGCTGCACAGGCTGCTTTCGAGAATGCAGTGGATGCTGGAAACGCTGCTCAGCTTGTCGAGGCTTGAGGCGGGAGCTGTCGAGTTCAAGACGGAGGATATCCATGTGGAAAAGCTTATCGGCGCGGCGCTTGAACCGCTGTCGATTGCGATCGAGCTGAAAAATATAACCGTTCATACCGAAATTGAGGGCAGCCCCGTTTTCCGCGGGGATATACAGTACCTTACCGAAGCGGTCGTAAATATCCTTAAGAATTGTATGGAGCATACCCCCGACGGCGGAGTTATAACCGTTTCCGTCGCCGAAAACGGACTTTATACGGAGATCACCGTAACCGACAGCGGAAGCGGGATCCCCGAGCAGGAGCTTTTGCACATCTTTGAGAGGTTTTATCGCGGCTCGGAGTTCTCTAAAAACGGCTATGGCATAGGGCTTTCGTTCGCGCAGAAAATCATCTCATCACAAAACGGTAGTATCCAAGTACGTAATGCCAAACCCCACGGCGCGGAGTTCGAGATAAGAATGTACAAAACAGTGGTTTAATGCCTTAGGCTTACAGAAAAACCCAAAAACGTTGTTTTGGCGGATTTATTTAAAAAAATTTCAAAATTTATCACCGGGCGGCAGCAAAGCTGTCGTCCGGTGATAAATTTTGAAATTCGCGATTCTCTGTTATGTTGTTTTTGAAAAGTCCCATTTGGTCGTGCGGAAGCGCAAAACATGGTCACAGCCGCCGCTTAAAAAATCCGAATCACATGGGTGTTATTGTGAGTGAGGGTTCTTCGCCCGAGCTTTCGCCCGCGTTTTCCGATGAACTTTCGGAGGACGGCTCATGAGCTGTTATTTTGTTCTGGTTTGAAAAGTTGACCGAAAGCGAATAATAAGGGCATTTAAGCGAAATAAGCTTTCCGCTCGTATCCGCGGTTATCGTCACGGGCTGTTCGTTAAACGATGTTTCTACGGTAATTATCCCGTCGGATACCGTGCGTTTTTCGGCGGGGGTCTTTGCCAGAGCCTCGACGGCTTTGGAAATGATCTCGGGAAGAAGCGTGTACTGCGAGTTTTCGTCTACGCTGAATTCAAGCGCTCCGAGCGCTCCGCTAAGCCCGCCCTCATCTAACCTCAGCTTCATTCCCGCGAGAGATTTAGGCTCGGTAAACGTAAATTCCCAATCATTCTCGGCGTTGTAGGATATATCCGCCGCCGCCTCAAGCTTTCCGCAGTTTATCTCGGCGGAAATTGTGTACCCGGAGCTGAAATCGGGCTTTGTTTGTACAAAAGGAATACTGTCGGAACAGCCGCTCAGAATAATGCTGCATCCGCAAAGAGCAAGCGCGGCAATTTTGGTGATTTTTTTCATAATAGCCTCCTTGATCTGCCGCTGACCTTACGAAATTATAAAGCGGCGTTTTGAAGGCAAACACTTTCAAATACATCAAAGGTTTTCGATAATATCACCCGCGAGAATTTTGTGCGGCGGTATCTTTTTTACAAGCTCATCGGCGGTTTTTCCGTGGATATACGCGCCCTCGACAGCCGCGCTTTTTGCGGATACTCCCTGGGCGAGCATTGACGCTATTATACCCGTAAGCACATCGCCGCTTCCGCCCTTCGCGAGAGCGGCGTTTCCCGAGGAGTTTACATAAACCTCATCGCCGCTTGCGACTACCGTATACGCTCCCTTCAGCAGAACCACAACGCCGTATTTTTGCGAGAAAGCTCTTGCCGCAAAGATCCTGTCGCGCTGAATTTCATCTACCGAAAGCCCGCTTATCCGCGAAAACTCAAGCGGGTGGGGCGTAATGACGGTATCGCCTGTCCTTGCCTTCAAGACATCTATATTCCGAGAAATTGAATTTATTCCGTCCGCGTCAATAATTATCGGGCATTTTGCGTTTTTTATGACGAATTCCGTCAGCGCGCGCGTCTGTTCGCTGTTTCCAAGACCGCAGCCTATCGAGACCGCGTTCATTCTCGGCAATATTTCCGCTATTTTTTCCGCACAGTCTCCCGAGATAAACCCGTTTTCGTCCTCGGAAAGCGGAAGATATGTCGTTTCGTGGATAGCCGAGCCGAGAATTTTTACGACCGAGATCGGCGCGGCAAGGGTGCATAATCCCGTACCCATTCTGAGCGCGGCTTTTGTTGACATCGCCGCCGCTCCGCAGTAACACAGGCTTCCCGCTATATTCAGAAGCCTTCCGAAGCTGCCCTTGTTTGATGAGGGAATCCGCTTCGGGAGAACGTCATCTTTGCTGTTCTTGAAAACAGCGGTGTATTCCTTATAACATTCGCCGCTTATGCCGATATCGAGCAATTCGACCTTTCCCAAAATGTCCGCGCATTTCGGAGCTATAAGCCCCTTTTTCATCGCCGCGAGCACGAGCGTGTGCGTTGGCTTAAAGCAATTTGCGTCATATTCGCCCGTGTCCGAATCGACCCCGCTCGGAACATCTACCGCGAATCTCAAAGGCTTTTGGTTTGCGATATACATAAGCTCCGAGATCCTTTCGGGAAGCGCTCCGTGAAAGCCCGTACCGAAAACGCAGTCGACCGCAAGATTAGCTTCCGTTAATGCGGCTTTACAGCGCTCCGCTTCTTTAGAATGATCGAGCGCGGAGCTGTCGAAAAAGCCCCGCGCGGTCTCGGTCTTGGGTTCGCCGTTTGCGAGAATGATCTCGGTCGGGATTTTGTTTTCGCGGAGAATATTTGCGATAACAAAGCCGTCGCCGCCGTTGTTCCCCGAGCCGCAAAGAACAACCGCTTTTGTTTGGGAATCGCAATGCCTGAGAATATAATTCGCCGTGGCTGTACCCGCGTTATGCATTAGCTGTGAATACGACAAAAAGCTCTTGTCACATTCCGCCTCAGCCGCTTTCATCTGCGCGTTTGTAACAACATAGTTCATATTATTTTCCCCCGTTCCCCTTTCAAAGACTTTTTGTAATTTATTTTAAGCGTCAACTTCTTTACTTCCGCCAACGACCCTTATTTCAAGCCTGTGCGGCAGGCAGACTATCGGCACCGCGCCGCTTATCTTCCCCTGCCTTACGCACACCTTATCCGGGCAGTCCGCCGAGGAAACGCATATCTTCCCGTCCCCGACCGTCACGACATTATAGCCGTCCCCGCAGTAAACGGTAAACTCCGTATCTTCGTAAAGCGAGACCGTTTTTATAAGCTCTCCGTCCCGATAAATTTCCGCGTATGGGTCGTTTATCCGCCAATTTCCCATAAGCAGAAAAACAACTGTTCCCGCAATCGCGACCGCGGCTAAAACGACCGCCGCTGCAATTATTCTTTTGTTCATTTTTTCTCCGCAAATCCAAGAATTTCATCAATATCCCCGACATACTCTCCGACATTCATTCGGTAAAAATCGGCGTTTTTTTGCAGCTCCTCCTGTTTTTTCTCAAAAGCGTCATAAACCGCGCAGGTGACAAAACCCGCCGCCTTTGCCGTTTTTACCGCGTACAGCGCGTCCTCGAAAACCAGCGTTTCGTGCGGAGCTTCGCTTACACTGAGAAAAACATTCGGGGTCGATTTGTCCGCGCCGCCGCAAATCTCATCAAAGAAGTCTATCAGCCCCAGTCGTTTCAATGCCGCCTCCGCAAGCTCGGCGTATGACGAGGTAAGTATTTTCATTTCGATGTTCCGCTCGGATAACTGCTCCAAAAGCTCACGCGCGCCGTTTTTCGGCATAACCTCGCTCCTGTAAAATTCCGCGCATATTTCCATAACCTGTTCGATTATTTCATTCTCGGAAAATGAGAGGCAATATTCGCTTTTCACGAGCCTCGCCGAGCTTTCGAGCGATAGCTCCCTTAGTCTTTCGTAAAGGTCATTTGCGGGAGTTTTCCCGAGCGACAGGATATAGCGTTCTCCCAGGGTCCTCCACATCCCGTTTGAATCAAGAAGCGTTCCGTCAAGGTCAAAGATCGCGGCTTTAATCATCGGCTTTTCCCGCCAGTCTTTCGGAGTATTTGTTTCGGAAGTCCTCAAACGTACCGTTGTCGAGCGCCTCGCATATCCTGTCCATAAGCGTGTTGTAGAAATATAGGTTGTGAAGTACGCAAAGCCTTCCCGCGAGCTGTTCTCCCGCCTTGAACAAATGGCGGATATAAGCGCGCGAAAAGCTTTTGCAAGCCGGACAGTCACACTCCCCGTCGAGCGGACGCGGGTCGGTCTTATACCGTTCGTTAGTAGCGTGGAGAATGCCGTTCCATGTAAATACGGTCGCGTGGCGCGCGTTTCTGCTCGGCATAACACAGTCGAACATATCGACCCCGCGCCATACCGCCTCGATTATATTCGAGGGCGTTCCGACTCCCATAAGATAGCGCGGCTTGTCCTCGGGCGCATAGGGTATGACCGTATCGAGAATATGGTACATTACCTCCGTCGGCTCTCCTACGGCAAGTCCGCCCACAGCGTAGCCGTCGAGTTCCATTTCGCGTATGGTCTTCATATGCTCGACGCGTATCTCGTCGTATGTCCCGCCCTGATTTATCGCGAACAGGAGCTGGCTTTTGTTTATGGTCTCTTCGAGCGAATTAAGCCTCGCCATTTCCGTTTTACAGCGCTCAAGCCAGCGGGTCGTTCTCTCGACAGACTGTTTTACATATTCGATCGGCGCGGGATTTTCAACGCACTCGTCAAACGCCATCGCTATTGTCGAGCCTAATTTCGACTGTATCTGCATACTGATCTCGGGGCTTATAAAAAGCTTTTTTCCGTCGATGTGCGAGGAGAAGTAAACCCCCTCCTCCTTTATTTTGCGGAGCTTCGCCAGCGAAAAGACCTGAAATCCGCCGCTGTCGGTAAGTATAGGCTTGTCCCAGTTCATAAACTTTTGGAGTCCGCCCATTTTATACACAACGTCCTCTCCCGGACGAAGGTGGAGATGATAGGTATTGCAAAGCTCGACGCGCGTTTTAAGCCCGCGGAGATCTACCGAGGATATCCCGCCCTTTATAGCCGCGGCAGTACCCACGTTCATAAAAAACGGAGTTTGGATATCTCCGTGTACCGTGTGTAAAACTCCTCTTCGTGCGCGGTTTTCGGTTTTATTAAGTTCAAACATTTTATTTCTCCGATCAAAAAGCTGCTTAAATCATGCCATAATTTACGGTTATGGCATGACCGCCCGATACGCTTGCTTTTCGCGAGGGCAATCAGCATAATAAACACTTTTCGTTTATTATACAATATTTTCTTCGCTCTGTCAACTTTTTTATTTTCCGATCCCTTCTTTATAAAAAAACGGATAAATATATGGAAATTTTTTGTTGATTTTGATGATATGCAGAACATGATAGTTGTGGTATAATAATTTGTGATACGCTTAGCCTATTAACATAATTTCACTAACACTTTTAAGGAGCTTTCATGAAAAAATTTCTGCAAACAGTCAAAAACTTTATTTATGAAAACAAATCACATCTCATCGCGTTTTTTCTGCCCGTTATAATTCTTTTTGCGGTTTATGCTATAGTCGGGATATTTCCGTTCGGGGAAAATTCGGTCTTGGCGGTTGATTTCAGTACCCAGTATGTTTACTTTTTCGACTACCTGCGCGATGTTCTTTCGGGAAAGGAGAGCCTGTTCTATAACTGGAGCGGCTCGCTTTCGGGCAGCTTTTACGGGACCTTTGCGTATTATATCGCAAGCCCGTTTGATCTGATAGTTCTTTTGTTTCCGAGAGAGAACATAACCGAAGGCATTCTAACGATGCTTCTTGCGAAAATAGGCTGTATAGGACTTACAACGTCGATATTCCTAAGGAAACACCGCCGATATTCGGAATATACCTCCGCGCTTTTCTCGGTTATTTTTGCGCTCAGCGGGTATATGACAGCAAACACCATAAACCCGATGTGGCTCGACGCGGTCATCGCGCTGCCGATTATAACAATGGGGATAGAGCGCATCTGCAAAAAACGCGGTTTTTTGCTTTATACCCTGTCGCTGTTTTTCGCGATAATCGCGAATTATTACACGGGATATATGCTCTGCGTTTTCTCGGGGCTGTATTTTATCTATTTTATTTCATCGCGGAAGATCACCCGCCGCAAACGCAAGATCGGCATCTTCGCGCTTTCCTCCGCTTCGGCGGCGATGATGTCGGGATTTATGATAATCCCCGCTTTTCTTCCGCTTTTTGAGGGAAAGCTCGACGGAGGACTTGACCGCTTAGAGTTCAGGGAAAGCTTTAATTTATTGGACGCGCTTTTGAAATTCTTTCCGACCGTCTACGACACCCAGCGCTATGGCGGACTTCCGTTTATCTACTGCGGACTTTTCGCGCTGATCTTCGCGATCGCTTATTTTTTCTGCGAAAAAATTGCGCTCCGCGAGAGAGCGGCAGGCGGCATTCTGTGCGGATTTCTGCTGTTTTCGATGTATTTCAAGCCGCTGGACAACCTCTGGCACGGCGGGCGCGCGCCGGTCTGGTTCGATCACAGATATTCGTTTCTGCTTATCTTTATGCTGATAATTTTAGGCGCGAACGCTTTTGAGAGCATAAAAAATGTCCGTGCAAGGCATATAGGCTCGGCGTTTTTCATACTGCTCGGAGTTCTGCTCGTTTCAAACGGATTCAGGTCGCGGGAGTTTATGAACGCCCAGTATATCATGCTTTTCTCGCTTATCCTTCTTGCTGCGGCAGGCGCGGCGGCAGTTATGGCGAAAAACAACGCAAAAAAACCGGCGAGGTTTTTTGTGTTCGGGCTTGTCTGCCTGGAATTATTTGCTAATACGAACAGCTATATTTCGGATATAAACGGCAATTTCGGATATCAGCCGCGGGACAGTTATGTTTTGCAGATAAGCGAGATGCGCGAGATCGCCGATGAGATAAGAGCAAAGGACAGCGGTCTTTACCGAATGGAAAAAACCTTTCACCGCGCTTTTAACGATAACATCGGCGCGGGGATATACGGCGTTTCGTTTTCCTCGAGCGTCTATAACGCAAACGTTCTTCGGATGATGAGGGAAATGGGTTTCGGACAGTACGACTGGCATACGCGCTATAACGGCTCGACGATGCTTACGGACGATATTTTTGGGATAAAATATATTATGTCAAAAAACAGCGGACAAGTTCCGTATGACGAAAAAGACGGCATCGTATACAAAAACAGCGACGCTCTGCCGCTCATGTTTTTGGCGGACGAGGGCATTATCGGAAGCGCTTTTCTGAACCTAACGGTGTTTGACTATCAGCAGTTCTTAGCGTCAAGGCTCTCGGGAGAAAACGAGGAAATATTTACAGAGATTTTTGACTATGACCAATCCTTTAAAAACCTGACTAAAAGCGGCACACACTTCACAAAACGCGATACAAGCTCCGACGGAGCCGCAATGTATACCTTTTCCGCGCCGAAAAGCGGAGCCTTATACACCTATATCCCGACCGAATGGGAGCATACCTGCGCGCTTTATGTAAATGGGGTATATCTGCGTAATTATTTCAACGGCTTTGATTATAACACCGCGTATTTAGGCGATTTTTCCGAGGGCGAAGAGATATGCGTCGAGATAAAGGTATACTATGACGATGCATATTTCAGCGATCCGATATTCTGTATACTCGACAAGACCGCGCTCGAAAGCTTCACCGCGAAATTCCCGCGCAATACCGTCCGAAAAACCGGAAGCTGTTCTCTTGAGGTCTCCCTTGACGCCGAAAGCGACTGTGCGCTCTTTACGACGATCCCCTATGAGAGGGGCTGGAGCGCGTATATTGACGGAAAGAAATGCGAGATATACACCGCGGTAAACGACACGCTTATGTGCATAAAGGTCCCCGAGGGCAAGCACACCATAACCCTGAGCTTCGTTCCCGACGGCTTTGTTATAGGGCTTGTTATAACCGCCTGCGGAGCGCTTCTGTTTGCGGGTATGCTCCTGGCTCGGCGCAGAAAACCGAAAATAAAAAAGAGAGCATGACGAAAATATCGCCGAGTATCAGCATTTAAAAAATATTTGTCTTGAGGGAAGCCTTTTTGAAGAAGGGCTTCCCTCAAGCTGCCTTAGAAAGTTTTTCCGCGTTTGACGATAACTTTTTTGTATTATTACAAAATTGTAATGAAATTGAAATGAAATAGTAATATTTCCGTGGTATCATATATTTATAAAAATCCAAAGGAGGGGTGTCCCATGGAGCTTTCGGATATTGAGGATATGTTTAAGATCCGCGGGAAGGGTGAAAATGAAATAAGGATGTGGGAAAATGTTTGAGGGAATGCTTGCGAAAAGATATATCTTTTCGCAGAAGCGCCATTCGGCGCTTACGGTATGCAGTATTGCCATAGCTCTCGCGCTTATTACGATGCTGTTCTGCGTGTTCTCCACGGTCATAGGCATTATCAGGAATATTGCTTGTGAGCAGGGGGAGTATCATGTTTCGGTATTGTGGCTCAGCAAAGAAGAGTACGATGCTCTTGAGGAAGCGATAAGCGAATACGGGACCTGCACGCCGGAGGAAATTGTACATCATTGGGAAAATGAATTGGGGAGCGGGACAAGCACCGACTATTACGCACACGTTATATTTAACAGGTATATCGGTAGCAGCATGGAAATTTTCATGGAATCCATAGGCAATAAAACAGGTATCGGAAGTGATCTGTACAGAAGATGCTCAACAAACGACCTGCTCATGTTCTGCGATATGGTGGATGTTCAGTCGGCGACTTATATGGTTTTGGCTGTAGGGCTGTTCTATGTGTTTGTGCTGTTTCTCATTGCGATGCTGAGGCTTATCATCGATACCGCCTTTGAGATATCCTCAAAGGAGCGCGAGCGGCAGTTCGGCGTTTTGCAGTCGATAGGCGCTACGCCACAGCAAATTGTCCGCATAATCACCTATGAGGGGCTTATGCTGTCGGTGATAGGTATACCGCTCGGAATGGGACTTGGAATAGGGCTTGGGTACGTGCTGTTTTGCGCGGTGCTTTCAACGGGCGTGGCGGACTTATACCTCTCCGAGGCATTGGCTGATAAGCTCATTAAGTTTTCCGTAAACCCGTGGCTGTTGCTTCTTGGAACGGTAACGGGTCTGGTATGGGTGATGTTTTCCGCCTACGGAACGGGAACGCGCGTTATCAAGATGTCTCCCGTTCAGGCAATAAGCGCCCGCAGCAACACCGTAAAAAAGGTTCGCAGGAACAACATTTTCGGGCTGATATTCGGCTGGACGGGAGAGATAGCCTCGCGCAATAATATGCGCCGTCCCAAGCGCTATGCCGCGACCGTAATATCGCTTACGATGTCGATAGCGCTGTTTTCGGCTGTTACTGTGGTTATAGACAACCTTCGCGGAAGGGTCGACGAATACTACAAGGAGATATATCTATACAGAGGCGATTTTCTCGTTCACCCATACAAGGACAGTCGGGAAGACCCGCTGGTTTTCAGGCGCTATATGGAAATTCTTGAGGGAAGCGGACTGTTCAGCGAGTTGTATCTGAGTATTGATAGACACGGCAATTACGGCGACATACCTTATGATGATATATGGCGCACCGATACCAACATTCAGTTTTTCAGCAGGGACGAATATAACCTGATATTTGACGGACACCCGCCCGTATCCTATGACGAGCTTACAAACAGCGGCGGGTATATTCTCGGCGGAAAAATATCAGGCGAAGCGCCCGATAAGGTTTCGATATATTTCCGCGATAGTAAGCTAATATCGGAGGAGGAATATAACGCCCTTTCCGAAGAAGAGAAGCTGTATGTAAGCGACACTATGGTAGGCTCGTCATATCAGTACTCCGGCAGATTCTCGGTTGAGCTTGATGTGTTTATGACAGCGGACATCTATCCAAACCGCATCTGTTCCCTTATCGGAACCCTCGACCAATACGCAAACGGCGAGTATAAGCGTTTCAGAAGCACGGAAATAAACAACGGAATAAGCTGCGTACTCAGGGACGAGGGCGACTATCTTAAAGCGCTCGGTCTGATAGAACGCAATTTCAATGACTACCGCGACAACTCCACCGAAATGCGCCAGGCGCGCTCGGTGCTTTCCTCGGTAAACATCGGGGCGGCGTTTTTCTGTGTTCTTATCGCGCTTATCGCCATCGTAAACATGGTGAATATCCTCTCGACAGGCATTTTGAACCGTCGCGGAGAGCTTGCGGCAATGCAGTGTGTAGGCATGACCGAAAAACAGCTATACAAGATGACCGTTATAGAATGTCTGCAATACGCGCTTTCCTCGGGGATAGGTGCGGCAGCGGTGTGTGAGCTGTTACTGTTCCTGACGGACAAAATGCTGTATATAGTCGTTGACATTTTAAAGGATATAGAATATTCCGTAAACTATGTCCAGCCGCTTCCGATAATTGGCATAGCCTCGCTCTGCGCGTTCGGAATAGCCATAGCGGCTTCGGTCATACCGCTTCGCGCAATGCAGAAGACCCCGCTCGTCGAGCAGATACGGAGGGTAGAGTAAGCATTCGCCTGCGGCTTTAGGATAAGCGCCCCGCGGGGACATTGAAATATGATTCAAAAAATTTTAAGGAGATCATTATGGAGCTTTTGAATATCGAAAATTTATGCAAGACCTATGGAAAAGGAGAAAACGAGGTAAAGGCGCTGGACGGGGTTTCGTTTTCAGTGCCTAAAGGGCAGATGACCGCCGTCGTCGGACCGTCGGGTTCGGGAAAATCTACTCTGCTGCATATTTTAGGGGGAGTTGACCGCCCGACCTCGGGAAAGGTGTTTCTCGACGGACAGGACGTTTACGAGCAGAACAACCACAATCTCGCTATATTCCGCCGCCGTCAGGTCGGGCTTATCTACCAGTTCTACAACCTTATCCCGGTACTTAACGCGGAGGAAAACATAACCCTGCCCATGATAATGGACGGCAGAAAGCCCGACCCCAAGCAGGTAGAGGATATGCTGAGGCTTCTCGATCTTACGGAGCGCCGCCGTCATCTCCCCTCCCAGCTTTCCGGCGGACAGCAGCAGCGCGTTTCCATAGGACGAGCGCTGTTCAACTCGCCGGGAGTCATCTTAGCGGACGAGCCTACGGGAAACCTTGACAGCAAAAACAGCGCCGAGATAATCGCACTATTGAGAAAGTCCAACCGTGAGCTGAAACAAACAATGCTGATTATCACTCACGACGAAAATATAGCTTTACAGTGCGACAGGATAATTGCGCTCAACGACGGAAAGATCGTAAGCGACAGGCTCACAGGGCAATCGAGAAGTCATGAAGAAGTATGAAATTTCAAAAATCAAGCAGCCGCCGTGTACCGAGCGCAGCGGAGTATGAGGCGTCTGCTTGGATAGCGCGAAGCGCCAAGGGCGCTGAGAGCGGTTTTGAAATTTCAAATAAAAAAAGGAGAAGTTATGTTCGAGGGAATGCTGGCAAAAAAATATATTCTTTCACAGAAGCGCCACTCGGCGCTTACGATATGCAGTATCGCCATAGCTCTCGCGCTTATAACAATGCTGTTTTCTGTGTTTTCCACAGTCATAGGCTGTCTTCGCAATTATGCCTATGAACAGGGGGAATATCACATCCGGATCACAGGCGACGGAGCCGGATATTGGATCAACAAAGAGCAGCGCGACGCTATAACGGAAGCGGTAAGCAAATATGGGTTCTGTACCTGCGAGGAATTTATGACCTATAGGGGGCAGAGTTATTATGTGAATGTGCTGTTGGATAAGAATATAGACAGCGTGGAGCTTTTTATGTATGATATAGGCTTGCAGACGGGTATTGAGGGCATGGACTATACCACAAACGATATGCTTATACTGCTTGATATGAAAGACGCCCAATCGCGGCTGTATATGGCGGCGATATTCGCGCTGTTCTATGTTTTTGTGCTGTTTTTGATAATGATGCTGAGGCTTATCATTGACACCGCCTTCGAGATATCCTCAAAGGAGCGCGAAAGGCAGTTCGGCGTTTTACAGTCCGTCGGCGCTACTCCCCAACAGATCGTCCGCATAATAACATACGAGGGGCTTATGCTGTCCGTAATAGGGATACCGCTCGGAACCGCGTCGGGCATAGGGCTTGGCTATGCGGTATACCGCGCGGTACTCAAAACGGGCTTGGCAGACTTATACCTCTTGCATTTTTCCGTAGATCCGTGGCTTTTGCTTTTAGGCATTTTAACGGGAGCGGCGTGGGTAATGTTTTCCGCCTACGGAACGGGAATGCGCGTTATAAAGATGTCCCCCGTTCAGGCAATAAGCCAGCGAAGCAACACGGTAAAAAAGGTTCGCAGAGTCTCGCTGTTCGGGAAAATATTCGGCTGGACGGGAAAGATAGCCTCGCGCAATAATATGCGCCAGCCGAAGCGGTTCATTGCAACCGTTGTTTCACTCACGCTGTCGATCTCACTGTTCTCCTCGGTCACGGTGGTGGTGAATAACCTTCAGACCGCGGCGGAGGACTACTATGGCGAGAATGCCGCGCCGAGCGACTTCAGTGTTTACATCGGCTATGCGCCCGAAAACCCGCTTCAGTATACCGAAGTGCTGAAACCGATCGAAGAAAGCGGTCTGTTCAAAGATGTATTTTTTTCAGTCAGCGCGCGGGGACACTATGATATTCCCGAAGAACTCGATGTAAACAATTTAAAATCTACCGATGTATTCGTCGACTATTACAGCAGAAGCAACTATAACGATCTGTTTTACATTCTGACAGGCGGCGGCGAACCGCCCGTGTCCTACGACGAGCTTGCCGCGAGCGGAGGATATATTGTAAACAAAACGCTCGCTTCCTGGGCTGAATATGAGTACGGCTCGGATAAAAGTTTTTCCTTATACTTCAGCGAAAACAGAGGCATTTCTATCAGCGAGGAGGAATATAACGCCCTTCCGCCGGAGGAGCAGGAAAAATATTATGAATACTACACATACGACCCGCCCGGAGATTATTGGGAGGGTACTAAGATAACGCGGTATGGTTATACGCCCACCTTTACGGTTGATTTCGACCTGTATTACACGACGGATCTTGATTTGAGCGGGGTTATTGCGACCATTGACCAATATGAAAACGGTGATTATCTGCTGTTTAAGGACACAGATTTAAATTACAACTCGATATACATCAATCTTGCCGACATGGACGATTATTATAAGGCGGTGGACTTTTTCGAGAAGAACTCGATTTATGTTACCGACTACACCGCCGAAAACCGCCAGCTTCGCGCTCTGCTTGCGTCTGTGAACATCATCGCGGCGTTTTTCAGCGTTCTTATCGGGCTTATCGCCGTTGTGAACATGGTAAACATCCTGGCTACGGGAATCCTCAACCGCCGCGGCGAGCTTGCGGCAATGCAGTGCGTGGGAATGACCGAAAGACAGCTGTACAAGATGACCGTTATAGAATGTCTGCAATACGCCCTTACCTCGGGAATTGCGGCAATTGCCGTATGTGAACTGCTGATTTTCCTCACTGAAAAAATGCTGTATGTTGTTCTTGAGATCATGGAGTTTTTAGGGGATTTCATCTCCTACACCCAGCCGCTTCCGATAATAGGCATTTCCTCTATCTGCGCGTTCGGAATAGCCATAGTGGCGTCGATAATCCCCCTTCGGGCAATGCACAGAACATCACTTGTTGAACAAATAAGAACGGATAACGGCTGACAGTTGAAAGTAAACAGCAATAAGCAAACCGCGCTCGATTTTTTCGGGCGCGGTTTTGGCGGGAATTGTAATTATAAACGCTAAAATATTGACCCAAAGTTTTGGGAAACGTTCCAAAGGACGCATTATTCGCCTGCGGCGAATAATGCGTCGGTACAATACGCTGTCCTTTTTCAAAAGGGTTTTCCTTGGTCGCAGGTACGTCCTTTGGTCGTTGCGAAGCGGCGCAGCTCAATCGAGCCGCGCCGCTTTAAACTTTTATCAACTGTCACTTTGCATTACATATTAGCGTTAAGCGAGAATTCGTTTGTGGGATCGAACAGGTGGATCTTGTTCGGGTCAATTCCCAGACGGACCGTATCCTGGGGACGAGCGGGACATCTCGAAGAAACACGCGCCGTAAGCGGGATTCCGTCACAGTCAAGATACAGATATGTCTCCGCGCCAAGCTGCTCCGCAACCTCAACATACGCCTCGAAAATTCCCGTCTTTGCCGTAGCAAGGAACGCCTCTTCATCGTGAATGTTCTCGGGACGGAAGCCTAAAACAATTTCCTTGTTTGAATACCTCTGGAGCGTTCCGTCATCGAACTTTCCCGCGGGTATCTCAATGTAGAACTTCTTTCCTTCCTTGCCGAATTCAACGAAAAACTTTCTTTCCTTTTCGATGACCTTCGCGTTATTGACAAAGTTCATCTGAGGAGAACCGATAAAGCCCGCAACAAACTTATTGCACGGATTTTCATAGAGGTTCATCGGAGAATCGATCTGCTGTACAAAGCCGTCCTTCATAACAACGATCCTGTCGCCCATGGTCATAGCTTCCGTCTGATCGTGTGTAACGTAAATAAACGTTGTGCCGATCCTCTTGTGGAGCTTCGCGATCTCGGTTCTCATCTGCGCGCGGAGCTTCGCGTCGAGGTTTGACAGAGGCTCGTCGAGCAGGAACACCTTCGGGTTACGTACAATAGCGCGTCCGAGAGCGACACGCTGTCTCTGACCGCCCGACAAAGCCTTCGGCTTTCTGTCGAGAAGGTGGGATATGTCGAGGCTCTTAGCCGCCTCTTCAACAAGCTTCTTTATCTCGTCCTTGGGGACTTTGCGAAGCTTAAGACCAAAAGCGATATTATCAAAAACCGTCATATGAGGATAAAGAGCGTAGTTCTGGAAAACCATCGCGATATCTCTGTCCTTAGGCGCAACGTCGTTTACCAGACGGTCGCCGATATAAAGCTCGCCCTCGGAAATATCCTCAAGACCCGCGATCATACGCAGAGTGGTGGACTTTCCGCATCCGGAAGGACCTACCAGAACGATGAATTCCTTGTCCTTGATCTTCATGTTAAAATCTGTAACTGCAGTAACTCCTCCGGGATAGCGTTTATAAATATTTCTTGCCTCTAAACTTGCCATTATTATATAACCTCCTGAAAGAAAACTTGTGGTGAAATTTTTTGCTAATAATATGATACCAAAATATTAAAAAAAATAAAAGTGCCTAAACCAACAAATATTTATGAATTACTTTATACACATTCACCAACGTTTACAATTTTTACCACAAAATAAACCGTGCCATTTGGCGTTTTGCACAAAAAAGGTGCTTAAATCGCCCTGAAATCAATGACAAAACCGTGTTTTTGGCGTTTTCCCCAAACTTTAATTGGTAGTTTTGGTGATATTATCACAATATATGGTATTCTGCCGCAATATTTCGCTTGTACTATCCTTTTGAGGCACGACATAGAATTTGAATACGAGAATATTATCACTTAGCTTGGAGGAAAACTTATGGCAAAAGGAAAAACGCGATCAAAAAAAACCGTTATAATCGGCGTTATGCTTATAGCCGCCGCAGCGATATGGGGATTTATAAGGCTTATTTCACAAGACTCCGCGGGTATCCCCGGCTCGACCGACCGCGAACGCACCGCCTATATAGAGAGCTTCGGCTATAAGGTTGGGACGGTCCCCGATAAGATCGAGGAGATAAGGATACCCGCAAACTTCGACGAAGCATACGGACAATATAACGCCATCCAGCTCGAGCAGGGCTTTGACCTCAGAAAATACCGAGCGTACTACGCGAAAAAATACACCTACTCCATAAAAAATTACGACAGCGGCTCCCCTGTCCCTATCTGCGCGAATCTTATCGTAATTGACGGGATCATCGTCGGTGCGGATATCTCTTCTTCCGAAGCGGGGGGACTTCTTACCGTGCTGGCGAAAAAATGAACAGAGCCAAAGGCTTTGGAGCTTGATATATTATTCGGCTGCCCGCATAAATCCGAATTTAACACGTTTTTACAATTATTTAAACAGCGGTTGTAATCAAGGCGATAACAAATCGCCTAAAACAACAGGCGCTCACGAAAAGTCTTTGAAAGGGTCAAGGGAAAACTTTCTTCAGAAAGTTTTCCCTTGTCGCCGAAGGCATTATCCTTCCGAACGGCTTTTTATAAGCTCGGCGTAAAAGCCGCCTTTTTGTATCAGCTCGTCGTGAGTTCCCTGTTCGACGATATGCCCCGACTTCATTACGAGAATACAGTCCGCCTCGCGTATCGTCGAAAGTCTGTGGGCTACGACAAAGCTCGTTCTGCCGCGCGTCATTGTGTCAAACGCGCTTTGTATCTTCATTTCCGTTCTTGTATCAATGGAGCTTGTCGCCTCATCGAGTATCAGCATCGGCGGCAGCGCCAGCATGACCCTCGCTATTGACAAAAGCTGGCGCTGACCTTGGGATAATTCCGCGTCGTTTGTGATAACAGTGTCATATCCGTTTTCAAGCCTCTTTATAAAGCTGTGCGCGTGAGCCGCCTTTGCCGCGGCAATTACCTCCTCAAGCGTCGCGTCGGGCTTTCCGTAGGCGATATTTTCGCGCGCTGTGCCTTTGAATACCCACGTTTCCTGTAAAACTATCCCATAATTCGCGCGAAGGCTGCTTCGGGTCATATCCTTTATCGGCGTTCCGTTTACGCGAATCTCGCCGCTTGTCACATCGTAAAACCGCATTAAAAGATTTATAAGCGTTGTTTTTCCACAGCCCGTCGGACCTACGATCGCGATATGCTGTCCGCTTTTTACGCTGAGGTTTAATCCTTCGATAAGCGGCTTTTCGGGGACATAGCTGAAATATACGTCATCAAGCGCTACCGTTCCGTCACAGTCTTCAAGCGCCGCTTTCCCCTCGTCCGAGCTTTCGGCTTTTTCATCAAGCAGCGCGAATATCCTCGAAGCCGAAGCAAGCGCGCTCTGAAGTTCGGTTATTACTCCCGATATCTCGTTAAACGGCTTTGTGTATTGGTTCGCGTACTGTAAAAAGCAGCTCAGATCGCCTACCGTAAACCCGCCGCTTACCGCTCTGACCGCGTTCAGCGCGCCGAAAACACCTACTCCCGCATATACCAGCGAGTTTACGAACCGCGTACAGGGATTTGTGAGTGCGGAGTAAAACTGCGCTCTGCGTCCGCATACATTAAGGCGTTCGTTTATCTCGTTGAATTTCTCCTCGGCATTTTTCTCAAAGCCAAAAGCCTTTACAAGCCTCTGAGCGCCTATCCTCTCGTCAATAAAGCCCGTAAGCTCGCCCTTTATCGCGCTTTGCTCACGGAATTTGTTGAAGCACAGCTTTGAGATGATCCCCGCGACCGCAAACGAAAGCGGAGTTATAACAACGACCACAAGTGTTATCTGCCAATTCAGGCTGAGCATGAATACGAGCGTTCCGATTATCGTGACGACTCCGGTAAAAAGCTGCTGAAAGCCCTGTAATAGACCCTCGCTTACCGCGTCAACATCGTTTACGACGCGCGACAAAATGTCTCCGTGAGATCTCGCGTCAATATACGAAAGCGGCATCTCCTGCAAATGCGCGAAAATGTCCGTTCTGAGCTGTTTTACGGTTTTGTGCGATATCTTGTTGGTCGAAAAGTACATCAGCCATTGTAAGCCGGAAACTATCGGAATAAATACCGCTATCTCGATCAGGATAGGAGTCATTTTCCCGAAATCGACCCCGCCTCCCGCCGTTACGGAAATACAGTCGACCGCCCTTCCTATCAGCACCGTTATATAAAGCGACAGCAAAACGCTTCCCGCCGCGCAGACAATGCTCAAAAACACAAGCCCGAGCGACTTTCTCACATACTGTAAAAGGCGGACAAGAGCGCCTTTTTTTGTTTTTTCCTTATTCATTTGACTCATGCGCCGCCTCCATTTCTTCTATTTCTCTTTCGGAATACTGAGTAAGGCATATCTCGCGGTAAACGTGGCAAGTTTTAAGAAGCTCGGCGTGTGTTCCTATGCCTGCTGCCTTTCCGTCGTCAAGCACGATTATCTTGTCTGCGTGGAGAATGGAGTTTGCTCTCTGCGAAATAATTACGCAGGTCATCGAAAGCTCGCCTATCGCTTTGCGAAGCTTCGCGTCCGTCGCGTAGTCGAGCGCGCTCGAGCTGTCATCGAGTATCAGTATCTCAGGATCTTGGGCAATTGCGCGTGCAATTGTAAGGCGCTGTTTTTGTCCGCCCGAAAAGTTCTTTCCGCCCTGTAAGACCCGAGCGTCAAGACCGCCCTCGAGATTGTCGGTAAATTCCGCAGCCTGAGCCGCTTCGAGCGCCTTTTGTATCTGCTCGTCGGAAATGCCGCTTCTTCCGAGCGTCATATTTTCGCGCAGAGAGCCGCTTAAAAGCTCCGCCTTCTGCGGAACAACGGCGATGATTTTCCGCAGTTCACCGAGCGGATAATCGCGGATATCCGCGCCGTTTATCCTTATGCTTCCGCTTGACGCGTCGTAAAACCTGCACATAAGGCTGACGACAGTGGACTTTCCCGAGCCTGTGCCGCCGATGATGCCGAGTGTTTCGCCGCGCTTCAGCTCAAAGGATATGCCGTCGAGCGCGTTTTCTCCCGATGAGTACGAAAAATGAACGTTGCTGAAAGAAACCGCGGGAGCGTTCTTATCTTGAACAGGAGTTTTTTCGGGGGAGATAATCGAGGGCTTCATCTCGAAAATTTCGTTTATCCTCGCGGAAGAAGCCGCCGCCTTCGTGAAGATGGTCACAAGATTCGCCACCACCACCAGCGCAAGCGATATCTGCGTCATGTAGTTTACAAGTGCGATTATTTTCCCCTGAGTCAGACCGTCGATCCCCTTGTCCGCAAATCCTCCGCCGAGCCATACAATAAGCAGATACGCGATATTGACCGCGATAAATATCGCGGGATTCAAAAGCGCGTTTATCCGTCCCGCTTTTACGGCGAATTTGCGGTATTCCTCCGCCTCTTCTTCAAAGCGTTCTTTTTCATGATCCTGACGTGAAAACGCGCGCACAACGCGAACTCCCGAAAGGTTCTCGCGGGTGATCCTCGAAATGCCGTCGAGCGATCTCTGCTGTTTTTTGAACAGCTTTACCGTGACCTTCATTATCGGGTACATTATAAGCACGATCGCCGCCATTGACCCAAAGAAAATAAGCGACAGCCGCGGGCTTATAGAAAACGACATTATCGCCGCTCCCACAACCAAAAACGGCGCTCTTACGACAAGCCTTATAAGCATAGCCACGGCGGTCTGGACTTGGTTTACGTCATTTGTAACACGCGTTACGAGCGCGGAAGTCCCGAGCGCGTCAAGCTCCTTGTGGGAAAGTGTGTTTATGTGAGCATACAGATCGCTTCTGAGGCGCGTTCCGACGCCCTGAGAAGCCACGGACGCCATATACTGACACACCAGCGCGAACATCAGCCCGCATACCGCCAACACTATCAATATTATACCGTTCCGCCATATAAGATCTTCATCGCGGTTGGCGATCCCGTCGTCAATTATCCCCGCCATGACAAGCGGCACGATAAGCTCGAAAATTGCTTCCGTAAGCTTGCATAGAGGTCCTATCGTTACATTTAATTTAAACTCTTTAAGATATCTCGCGAGCTTTATCAATTACTCTCCCCCTTATTTAAATAGAAATTTCAAAACCGCGCAAAGCTGCGCTTTGCGCTATCTAAGC
>JAFLUE010000229.1 GCA_022508945.1 Oscillospiraceae bacterium | reverse complement strand
CTCGCGAGACTGCCCACATTCAACGGAGCCGCCTTTTCATAGGCAGAGCAATATTCGGAAGCTTCACGCGCGGTTTCCTTTATTTGAGAATACGATCCGGAGGGGCAGCCCTTGGAAGTGCGGAGCAGTCCGTTCTCAAAGACATTGACCTCAAACCCGTCGCTTGTACGCACATTAACGCAGTTATCTGCTTTGGAGACAGTGAAGCCTTTTTCCCGCAGCCGCCTTGCTACTTCGTTGTTGAATATGCTTTCGAGCGGCGAACGGTTTAAGCGTATATCCTTGTTTTTCAGCAGAGCGTTCAAGCCGAATAAGTCTTTTGTCTTTTCAAGCTCGAGAAGCTTTGCCATCCATTCATCGGAGACGTCCTGAGTATAATCCCATTCGACCTTACAGTCTCTTATGCTTTCAGCTCCAAGTCTGCAAAGCGCCTTTTTGATCGAGATATCCTCACACGGCAGCTCAACAAAGTCATTTAAGTCGCCATAACCGATGTATACGCCCACAACGGTATTGGATTCGCACCAATAAGCGGGAAAGGTCGTTCCGTTGTAGGTCTGCTCAAACGGTATATCCTTGTTGACATATATTTTGCCGTACTCGGTGTCTATGCCGCTGCCCGATTCCAGGAGCTTCAAGCCTTCTTCGGCAAGCCATTCACTGTCGTTGTACTCAGACTCGGAAAGCGCACCGCGGACATTGAGCATATGCGTCCGTCCAATGTATTCCAAATCGTCCGAATCCTCGATAAGTGTATACCGCGCAAGGTTATAGGTGAGGTTGATCATATCTTTCAGCCCTATGTCTATCCCCAATTCACCGCACGACAATGCCGCCAGGAACTGATTTTGTTCCCGTTTATCCATGCCGTCCATACGCTTGCCGAGATAATTCAGTGCATCGAGGGATACCTCGCGACCGTCAAGCACAGACAGCTCCGTCGGCTCGATCTCTGTGACTGTTCCCATGGGAGCCAGGTTCTCTGTGTTCATACTAAGCTCACCGAGTCTTTTCGACAACTCCGTTTCCGAACAGGGAAACCGTATCGTTGTCTGATGCGGACCGTCCCGTACTGTAGCTTTTATCATTTTTGACCTCCATAAATATTATTTGAAGCTCGAAAGAGCTACTTTAAACTCATTCCCATATTATCGCCGGGTTCATCGACCGACGTTATATTGACGTACTCGCCGATGATGTCCAGCGCTTCCTCATAGCTTCCGCTGTTGAAAACCTTTTCGGTCATTTCTGCCGCTTCTGCCGATAAGCCGTTTCTTTTCAAAGTTAAGAAATCCAAATTCGCAAATATTGATTTAAACAGATATAGCCTTGAATCATTTCTTTTTCTTATTCGATTAATATCGATATAACTAATTAGTTCTTCAATATTCATTTTTGCTATGATAACAGAAAAAAGACAACTGAAGCGCCGAGCTTTACACTTAGCGCATCAGACTGTATAAAAAGTCTTAGCGGCTTGGAACATTCCAAGCCGCCGAATATTATTTATTCTACCGAAACGGTAAATGTAAGAGTATCGGTGTATTTTCCCGCGTACAGCGCATTTTCCTTGTTCAGGTCGGTTGTGAAGGTCAGTACCGCCCACCCCGAGCTTTCTCCTGCATACACAATCAGAATATCGAAGTTGTTTTCTTCCGGAATGGCATTGTTATTAACCATAAGATAATAATCTATATAGCCCTCGCCGTTTCGCATTACAAAGCCGTTAAGGCTCGAAACGCTTATGCTGAGGGCGCTGCCCTCGTTGAGTATCACATTGCTTGCCAGAAGCCCTCTTTCAACTTCTTTTTGGGTATCGGTAAAGGTAACGCTTGCGGGAATTGTCACTGTATAGGACACTCCCAAGCTGTAGTCAACATTTGTATTTCCGCTTTTCTCTTCGGAATCCTGAGTTATACTGCTTTCCGCGAATGCGCTAACTGAAAGTCCTAAAGTAATTATGGCAGCCATAATGATTGACATTACCTTTTTCATTTGAACACCTCCCTAATAAATTATGTTTAAGTAAATTTTGATTTTATTTAACTATAAGAACAGTTTTCATATCCGCATTGTTTGTAAGGGTTCTATCCTCGATCATACGGTACGGCTGCACATGAACAACCGCTTCGTATACGCCTTTTTCAAGTCCCCGAGAAAGCGTTATCTGCTGAATATGCTTTCCGGGTTCAACAAGTCCCGAAGAGTACAGCACCTCGTATCCCTGCTTGCTATTGTTGAAGAGCCGCAGTTCAAAAGTAAGATAGTACAGATCCTTGTTTTCCTCAGGATTATAGAAATCCACCTTCACATCCTTTTCATTAGCGGGAATGGTTATGGAGCTTCTGCCCGAGATAGCAACGCCCTGTTCCTCGGAGCTTATGTTTTCGGAGGGCTTTGAGCTTTCCCCATCGGGGTCTATTACCAACCCCACTCCTCCGATCGGATTGTCGGAGGAATCGGGCTGCTCGGGAATTTCCGCATGACATCCTTTTATTAAAAATATTATTAAGATAATAATTACGAGGATAAGAAAAGTCAACAAAAACCAAAGAACACGCCGTTTCAGCTTGATGTTCGTTTTGTCCTTTTTTCCGTCCCGATCCATTGCTTCACTTCCTTTCGTCAAGTGCATAGATTGCTGACGATTAAGCTAAGACGTTGGTATA
>JAFLUE010000228.1 GCA_022508945.1 Oscillospiraceae bacterium | reverse complement strand
TATTTTTCGCGCTTCGGGAAAGTAGTCTTTCTCTTCGTGATATAAAAGAGCCATATCAAAACCCCCTGTTTATTATACTGTATAATGCAGACTGTTCAGGAACTGCCCGATGATCTCCCGAGGCTCGCCTTCAAAGCTCTCGGAACACAAAAATTCAACGCATATTGCCCAGGCTCCATGCGACGCAAACGCGGATACGCCGTGTGTGTAGGGATTATCCCCGCCCGAGCTCAGAAGCGGCAGAAGCTCAAATCGAACACCGTTATATTCCGCGCTCGAGATATCCTCTGTTTCGTAGGAAAGCTTTTCTCTCGCGATCCACGACGCGGCCTCTTCCTCCGCAAGCTCTTCGCTGCGGCAAAGCTCTGTCAACAAATAGATCTGAGCGTCGTATATTTTCGATGTTTTGCCGTCTGAGTTGACGTATTCGCGCTCATTGCCGCTGACCCATGTGTCGTAGTAAACGCCGTTTACCGAGAGGATATCGCCGGATTCGTTCAGTTCAAAGCCATCGAGCGGCTCTACGCCCAGAAGCTCACCCGCGCGGTACCAATCCTCCTCCCAGCCAAGCTCCGCGTTTGTCGGGACTTTGGAGCAGCCTGTCAGAAGCAGCGAAAACAGCAATAACAATATCGTGAAACATTTCATTGTTTTATGCCGGAAATTATGATCTCCCATAGTGCCTCATTCTCCTCGAGATTTTTCGCCTTGCTTTCGTTATAAAAGCACCGTCGTCCTATATAAAGCCCCGACATCAGATCGCCAAACTCTCCGATATCAAGCGCGTCAAGCGCGGGGCAGTCGCTCCAGAGATATGCCTTTCCCTCAGCGCTGAAATCTTTGGAATCGGGCGGAGAGCCGTTCGGATCGGCAAGCGTCTGATACTCAAGCTGAAAGCTTGCGGGGTCTTCGAGTATAAAGAAAAAGCTTTCACCCTCGGTTATATCCGCGACAAGGGTAACGTCAGAGGCGTAGGCGTAATACATCGAGTCCACGTCATCGCCCCTGTCGTTATTATACAGCGGATATTGCCGAAGCTCGACCGTTACCTTGCCATCGCCGTTGATGTCAGCGCCGAGCGTTGCAAGCTCTTTTTTAAGCTTCTCCGCACATTCGTCCGGAAGCTCATAGCCTCCGACATACGCGAAAATGTAATCGGGTCTGACCTTCCCGATGCCGAGAATGTTCCATATCATGCTGCCGGCTATCCAGAGGATCACCGCGCCGACAACAAGCCACCATTTATTGTAATAGAGCCAGTTTTGGAGCCTCTGCTTTTTGGTGTACCGCACAGGCTCACGGCTCAGATATTGCTGCTTTGTAATATCCGGCATATTTATCATGTTCATCACGCTTTCGTAGTGCCGCCGTAAGCATAATTTACGGGCAGGCATACCAGGGACGCGGACTTAGGCTTGTTCAGAAGCAGTTCTACGCAGGTTTCCGCGATCTCTTCCACAGGTTGGACAATAGTTGAGCAATAAAGATCCAGATTGCCGAATGAACGGATCCCGTCAAAGCCAATTATCTGAACATCTTCGGGGATCCTGATATCCATACCTTTAAGAAATCGGCATATCTGATATGCCAGCGAATCGGTCACGCAGAAGATCCCGTCAAAATCGAGCTTATTATCATGGCAGTGCTCACGCAGGAAATCTTCAAACGCGCTGTATGGAGTACCGTCATCCACTATTTTAAGAGTGTAATCCAAGCCCAGTCTTTCACACGCGTTTATAAACCCATCCTTGCGTTTGTTTGGCTCATTTGTGCGCTTGGAGCCTATGCGCATAAAAGCGAGATTTTTACAGCCGCACTCAGCCAGCTTTTCAACAGCGAGAACTCCGCCGCCGTAATTGTCGCTTGCGACACAGGACGCTTTTGAGCCAAAATATCTGTCAATTGAAACAAAGGGAATATCTTCAGAGATATCAAGATCAAGACTATAGGAAAGGCATATAATGCCATCAACCTTTTTCTGTTCGGCGATATAAATAAACTCCTGCTCCTGAGCGGGATTGTAGTCGGAGGCATAGAGCATCATACGGTATTTGTGCGCCGTCAGCGATTTCAAGATACAGTTGACAAGCTTCGCGAAGTAAGGGGTTATAAGATTTGGCACTATTACCGCGACAGTGAAGGTCTTGTTTTCTCTAAGACCTTTGGCATAGCTGTTTACGCGATAGTTGAGCTTCTCCACTGCCTCTTCTACCTTTATTCTGTATTCTTCACCAACGGGCAGACCATTCAGTACCTTTGAAACAGTGCCGATAGCGACCCCCGCCTCCCGCGCGACATCTTTCATTGTCAGCTTGGATTTTTTTTCAGACATTTTTTTCTCCTTAATTTAAATTTGAATTCCTGTTTTCTTGCGATTTGTGCTTTGCAAGCAGTGCTTGGGTGTGACTTTGTACTGCGCAGGCCAATAGTAAATCTTGAAATTAAATTTTTTGATTACTGTTATTATATCACATCTCATGAAAAATGTAAATAGGTTTTCGTGAAATTTTTCGTGAAAATTTTAATTTTTTTATGAAATATTCAGCTTGTGAAACGGCTGTGTTTTTCGCAATTCGTGATTTTAAACAAAATTTATAATATTATTTTATTGGTTTTAGCCGAATTATCAAATTTGGGATAATAATTTTAAAAAAACTATTGACAATTCATAGATAAATGTGATATTGTATAATTGTT
>JAFLUE010000227.1 GCA_022508945.1 Oscillospiraceae bacterium | reverse complement strand
GTCAATGGACAACGGTGCAAGTAGCTACCGCCGTTACCTTGACGGCGATGATAAAGGTCTTTCGGAGATCGTCGGAGAATATAAGGACGGACTTATACTTTATTTGAACAAATTTGTAAACAGCTTTTGCGTTGCTGAGGAATTGACCGAGGACACATTCTTTCGGCTTATAACCAAAAAGCCGAAATTTTCGGGAAAAAGCAGCTTTAGATCGTGGCTGTACGCAATAGGGCGAAACGTCGCGGTCGATCACATCAGGCATAACTCAAAGCTCGTGAGCACACCTATTGAAGAAATGGACGGTTACATAAGCGACGGGAAAAGCCTTGAACAAGCATACATAAAAGAAGAAACCAAAATTGCCCTGCACAGCGCGCTTTCTAAGCTCACGCCCGATTACAGGCAGGTGCTGTGGCTGGTTTATTTTGAGGACTTTTCAAACCGCGAGGTCGCGGTAGTTATGAAAAAGAGCGACCGTCAGGTAAAAAATCTGCTCTACCGCGCGAAAAAATCTCTGAAAGCCGAACTCGATAAGGAGGGATTTACTTATGAAAACCTGTGACGAAATGGTAAACAGCCTGATAAAACGCAGAGATGAATTTCTTGCTGAGCAAAAGCAAAAAAGAAGAACTGCCGCGAAAATTTACACGGCAGGCGGAAGCTGTGCAGTTGCGGCGGCTATCGGCGTAGGCGTTTTTAACAGCGGAATACTGCGCGAGAAAAAGGCGATTGTTCCCGATGATTTTTCCGCTATATCCGACAATTCTTCCTCAATAAATGACGAACCCGTAAAAGATGACCCTGTAAAAGAACCCCCGTCCGCTCCCGATTTTTCTTCGGTTATCTGGGCGGAAGAAGGCAAGGGCGGCATTCCATCCGGCGATGTTGGTGCATATGTTGAACAGGACTTTATGCGGCTGTATTGGAACGGCAAAGAGATATACCGCTCTTTATACAACGCCTTTGAGGAGCACGGCGATGACACCGTTTTCGCGATTGCCGCGAGGTGTTACCCTTATGATGAAAACTTTGTTTACAACGGGAAAACTCTGGCTCGGTATAACGACGAGGAGATGGAAATATGGGATAAAGAAATCCGTCGTATTCAGCTGATAAAGGTCGGAGATTCCCTGAAATACGGAGAAGCGCTTATCACAACAGGCACACCGGACGGAGAAAGATGGGATGAGGAACTCTATTATAGGACTGTTTCGGAAATCGGTGAAGAGATTCTTTCGGAATATATTGTTGACGGAGAATTCCTTAAAGACAAACTTGAACGGGATATCAGCGACCTGGACAACGAACGCATGGCTCTTCTGCAGTCTTATAAGCAAGGCCGTGACGCTTGCAGGAAAAATATGTTTGAAACTGCTGCCGAGCAGATAACCGCACAGGGTATCTATCTCGAAACGATGTACGACTTAGGTAGCCCGTATTCGCTGATAATATTCGCGACAAAAGACGAATTTGCGGCACTCACCTTTGACGGTATGCAGAAATGGTACTTTGCTTTAGCAGAGAAATGTTCAGACGGAGACAGCTATGTTGCGGGCGAATTTATTGATTGCTATTGAATAAGCCCATCAACTCCTCTCAATAATCCCCGTCAGATCAAAGCTCGGCGTGTATTCTTCCTTCGCCGAGCTTTTTTCCTGCATATAACCCTCCAAGCCCGCGTCAATAACCGCGTTCAGCGCCTTTTGATACTCAAACGTCGTTATCCGCCTATCCAGTTTTTTATAGCGTTCATCGGTCTTTACAAGCCCGAACGGCGTGTACTGACTCATAAGGCTGAACAGAATTTCTCCCTTAAAACGCGCCGCAACGCGATTTATCACGTTTATTGAGTCCTTGTAACAATTCGGGAGGACAAGATGACGGACGATCGTTCCGCGAAGGAGAATCTTCCCCTCGCCGTTTCTTTCCTCGAAAACGGGCTTTCCCGTTTGCCTAAGCATTTCGGCTACGGCGTTCATTGCCGTGCTGAAATAGTTCGGGGCGCTCGACAGCTTTACCGCGATCTCATCATCGTAATACTTTACATCGGGAATATAAATATCAACAAGCCCGCTGAGCGCCCTGAGCGTTTCTATCCGCTCATATCCCCCGCTGTTATATACAACCGGAATTTTCAGTCCGCGCGTTTTCGCCGCTTCAAGTGACTTTATGATCTGCGGAACAAAATGGGTCGGGTTTACGAGATTTATATTTAGCGCGCCTCGGTCCTGCAATTCAATGAAAATTTCCGAAAGTCGTTCGCTCGTTATTTCCTCTCCGAAATTCTCCGCGCTTATGCCGTAATTCTGACAGTAAACACACTTCATAACACAGCCCGAAAAGAAGACCGCGCCGCTTCCGCTTTTTCCCGAAATGCCCGAAATACAAGGCTCTTCCCAAAAGTGAAGCATGGCGCGGGCGGCGGTTATCCTTTCGCCCATTTTACAGAAACCGAGCGTATTTATTCTGTCAACTCCGCATTTTCTCGGACATAAACGGCAGGTCATTTTATCACCCACTTCCTTTTTTGGGGAAACCTTTTTGAAGAAAGGCTTTCCACCAAACCCACTTTCAAAGACTTTTTGTAAAGATCGTAATATAACCATACCGCCGCGCAAGCGGCGGTACAAAAAAGTTTTGGGACAGGGGTTTGGGGAAAACCCTTTGTTAAAAGGGTTTTCCCCCATAAACTTAGTAATCCG
>JAFLUE010000226.1 GCA_022508945.1 Oscillospiraceae bacterium | reverse complement strand
GATTTGATAGCGCAGCTTTGCTGCGCGGTTTTGAAATTTCTATTTAAATAAATCCCCAAAACAACATTATTTAAATTAATCCACTCGCAACAACATTATTTAAACAATCCGCCAAAACAACGCTTTCGTGTTTTTCTGCAAGCTGACGCGCTCGAATAATCTCGGGCGCGTCCGACTGTATATAAACCCTCGAAAACAACATAATAATTAAAGCTCTCTGCCCTTACGGTTGACATTTTATGGCTTGTCTGATATAATAAAAACAGCTTAAATAATCAAACGGAGATATGCCATGATAAACATCAGATATGCCCGGATCGAGGATAAAACATTTTGGTTCAGCCTCGATAAGCACTTGCCCGAGGCGGAGTTTGATAAGAAGATCCGCGATAAAATGGGTTATGTTTTACTTCTTAATGATAGTCCTGTAGGGATCCTGAGATACAATTTATTCTGGGATAACACTCCCTTTTGTACGCTGATATTTATTGATCGGGACTATCAGCGCAAAGGCTATGGAAAAATGCTGATTGACTTCTGGGAGCGGGATATGAAAACACAAGGGTACAAAATCGCAATGACTTCAACACAAGTTGATGAAAGCGCTCAGCACTTTTACAGAAAAACGGGCTATAAGGACTGCGGAGGTTTTGTGATAGATATTGCGGGATATGAACAACCGATGGAACTGTTTTTGATGAAAGCGATTTAGCCGTTTTTTTCCCGAAATTTTAAAGGTGTATATGAAATAATTTAAAAAATATTCAAAAAAATGTGACCAAACGCATATCACGTGCGTTTACATAATAGGAGGTGAGAACTTGGGCGGTTCTCATACCGATGTAATTGAGAATGCGTATCACGAGTACGCGGATATGCTGTACCGGATCGCTCTCACTTACATGCACAACAGAGAGGACGCCGAAGACGCCGTTCACGACGCTTTCGTCACATATATCGAGAAAGCGCCGAGGTTTTCAGACGACACGCACGAACGTGCGTGGATGGTGCGCGTAACGATAAACAAATGCCTTGACGCAAAGCGGCGGCACAAGATGCGGCAGTATACGCCGCTCGAGGACGTTGATGTTCAGTCAACAGCCGCGGTTGGCGACGAACTGCCAAGCGAGCTTAGCGACGCTCTCGGCAGACTGCCCGACAAGCTGCGGATCGTAACGATACTGCACTATTTTGAAGGGTTTTCCGTCAGAGAAGTGGCAGCAATGACCTCAACCACCGCGTCAGCGGTAAAGATGCGGCTGTCGCGCGCAAGAGAGATGCTGAAAGAAGCTTTAGGAGGTGAAGCTATATGATACCAAAAAAGTACATTGACGCATATAAAAGCATAAAAGCTCCCGAAACGCTTCATGACCGCGTCACAGCGTCATCCGCATCTCCCGCAAAACGCACCCGCGTACTGCCGAGGCTGATTACCGCAGCCGCCGCCTCGCTCGTGATCGCCGCTGCCGCCGTGATCGCACTGCGACCGGGCGGCACCGATACCGGCGCATTTATTGCCTACAACGGACAGCCTGTCGAGACCTCTGCCGCGATAACAATGAACGAGGCATACAGCATAAAGTCTTTCGGCATAGGCATTTCGGATTACGGCGGTATAAAGCTTGAGGTGTATATCAACGGCACAGCGACCGTGAGCGTTTCAAGCGGAACTGTCACTCTTGTTGACGAAAACGGCGTAGCAACGGACATCGGCAGTGTCCTGACTCTCTTAGATGACAAGAAGCCGCACACCGTGTACTGGCAGGCAGATTTCTACAAGGCAAGCGAAAGCGCGCCGTTCTCTCTCGTCATCGCAGACGCGCACGGCTCTGTCGCCTATACGCTCACAGATTCAAACGGAGAGCTTACGCTCACCAAAAACAGCAAAAACTAATTTTTGTGCCCGATCCAAAGAAATATCGGGCATAGCACAGAAAAGGAGAAACAAAAAATGAAACGTATTACAGCAATTATCCTCGCCGCACTGGCGACCCTTACTCTCTCGGCTTGTTCAAACGACGAGCCCAAAGACAACAGCAACAATTCAAACAATTCCGTAAACAGTACACCAACGGAAAACTCATCGTCTTCCGAAGAGCAAACAAACTCGGAGCCTGCCGGATCGGCGTATGCTGACCCCGCTGCCGTACTTGAGGCTGTATGGGGAGCATATCCGGAAGGCGACAAATTTCCGATAATGGGCGGAAGCACCGATGTTGCTATGGATTATGACGGCAAGCCCGGCCCGTTTACGCTCACTATGACGGACGAAATGAAGAGCAGCCTCAAAGTGACGGATAGTATCATTCCGCAGATAAAGAGTGTCGCAAGCATGATCCACATGATGAACGCGAACACATTCACCTGCGCCGCGTTTGAGGTCGACGGCGATATCAACGCCTTCAGCACGGCTCTCGTTGACAGCGTAAACAGCACACATTGGATGTGCGGCATCCCCGAGACTGTCATCACAGTCAAGACAGGTAATTACCTCATTATGGCATTCGGCAACGGCGAAGTCATGGAGAAGTTCAAGACTGCCGCAACAGCAGCAGACGGCGCGTCTATCGTGCATGAAGGTCCCATAAGCTTGGGCGGCGGTGGCGGAATCGCCCTTCCGGTCTAAATTTTAGATAAATTTGCTCTTGACTACTGCGCGGTTTCAATCAAATAATTTCGCTGCCACATAATATTTGTGCGCGAAATTTCAAAAAT
>JAFLUE010000225.1 GCA_022508945.1 Oscillospiraceae bacterium | reverse complement strand
ATTATGGAGAAGTATTTCGGAGAAAAAGTGCCTAAGCTGGGCTTCGGGCTTATGCGTCTGCCCAAGCTGGCAAATGAAAAAATCGACATCGAGCAGACAAAGAAAATGGTAGACTTGTTTATGGACGCAGGGCTTACATACTTTGACACCGCCTATGTCTATGATGGCGGCGAGTCGGAAAAGGCTGCGAAGCTCGCGCTGGTAGACCGGTATCCGCGCGAAAGTTACACGCTGTGTACGAAGCTGTGCGCGTGGATGGGCGCTCATGACGAAAAAAGCGCAAAGCAGCAGTTTTACACCAGCCTTGAGCGCACCGGCGCGGGTTATTTCGACTATTATCTGCTCCATGCGCTGCAGCGCGGCAACTACAAGAAATATGACGAATACCACCTCTGGGATTTTGTCAAGGAGCAGAAAGCAAAAGGGCTTATCAAGTATTATGGCTTCTCTTTCCACGCTGACCCGGCACTTTTGGAAGAACTTCTGACCGACCATCCCGATGTGGATTTCATTCAACTCCAGTTGAACTATGCCGACTGGGAAAATCCCGGCGTAGCATCTCGTGAGTGCTATGAGATCGCCAGACGGCATGGTAAATCTATAACCGTTATGGAACCCGTCAAGGGCGGCAAGCTGGCTGATCCCGCGCCGGAGGTCAAGGATCTGCTGAAAACCGCCGATCCCAACGCGTCCTTCGCTTCTTGGGCTATCCGTTACGTTGCGTCTCTTGACGGCATTATTACGGTGCTTTCGGGAATGTCGAATATAGAGCAGATGAAGGACAATATCTCGTACATGAAGAATTTCAAGCCGCTGACTGACGCGGAACAAAACGTGATCCGCCAGGTACAGCGTGTGTTGAGCGGAGATAAGTCTATCCCCTGCACAGCCTGTCATTACTGCACCGACGGATGTCCTATGAATATTCCGATCCCGGAGATCTTTGCTGTAAAGAACAATAAAGGCGGCACCGATAAGGACTACGCCGCCGCAACGGAGGGTAGGGGCAAAGCCTCGGAGTGTATAGAATGCGGTCAATGCGTGGGCGCGTGTCCCCAGCAGATCGACGTGATCGCGAGTTTGAAGGACTGTGCAAAGCAGTTTGAGCAGCAGTAAAGAAAGGCAGGTAACAAAATGCTTTATCAGAAATTAGGTAAAACCGACATAAATATCTCAAAGGTCTGCGTCGGAGCCATGAGTTTCGGTCAGCGTTTTGAGGATTTTCATATGTGGACTTTAGATCAGGATGCCACTAATGAGATGGTAAAGAAAGCCCTTGACCTCGGGATAAATTTCTTTGACACGGCGAACACCTACGCACATGGAACAAGCGAAGAATATCTCGGAAAAGCGATCAAGAAATACGCCAAGCGCGAGGACATTGTTATCGCGAGTAAGGTTTATTTTAACGAGGGACATCTTTCCCGCGCGGCTATCCTTCGTGAAATTGATGGCACGCTTTCACGACTCGGCACCGATTATCTTGACTTATACATTATTCACCGTTTCGATTATAACACACCGATAGAAGAAACAATGGAGGCACTCGACTCGTTAGTAAAGGCGGGAAAGGTACGCGCCCTGGGAGCCAGCGCGATGTACGGTTATCAGTTCGCAAATATGCAGCAATGCGCGAAGGATAATAATTTTACTCCGTTTGTGTCTATGCAGAATCACTATAACCTTTTGTATCGCGAGGATGAGCGCGAGCTTATCCCGATTTGCAAACAGCAAGGAGTAGCGCTCACGCCATACAGTCCGCTTGCCGGAGGACATCTTTCCAAGCCGACCTGGGAAAGCGACTCCGAACGCTCCAAAACAGATAAAGTAATTATAAGCAAGTACGATCACGCCAAAGAAAATGATATGCAGATCATAGCCCGCGTAAAAGAGCTGTCTGAAAAATACGGACGCAAAATGTCTGAGATCGCTCTTGCATGGCTTGTAAAGAAGGGCGTTGCGACATTGCTTGTAGGAGCAACTAAGCCTGTATATCTTGAGGACGCGGCAAGCGCGCTTGAATTGGATCTTACAGATGAGGATATTCAATATCTGGAGGAGCCGTATCTTCCACATCAGATCGTTGGAGCAATATAATAAAACCTGTGATATAATAGACAGCTTTTTGTTGGACAGCGTTCCCCGAAGGCAACGAGATCTATAAATCCGATGTGATTTCTGGCATCTTGGTGTTTCCTGATAGTCTGTACCACCCAAATTGGGTGGTAATTTTTTTGATCAACTTTTCCCATATTTTACCAAATTATCACAAATATACCTTTGCATTTACAAGAAAAAATATTATAATATAAAATCATAGCTAAATCGATATATTTTTAAAGAGAGGAATAATGTCAACTTTTTTTGTTGGGACAATCATTTCGCGTCCCGACCCCGGTATACATAGTTTTATATTTTGCCCCGCAGTTTTGAGAAAAACTGCGGGGCTTTTTTATTTGACAAAATTCCCTATAAATCGCCTTAAGCGAGGCTTAATAAACACATCTTGCGCGTTTCCTTGGTGGGAAGCGCGCTTTTTGTGTGATGGTAAAATTTTATCAGCTTACCATTCCCGCGCACCCCCTCTTGTCAACGGATTCACAAAAAGGAATTTCAAGACAGGAGGAAATACAAATGGTAATTAAGTACACTTTTGCAGATGGCACAGTTTCGGAGGTTGAGGTCGATGATGACCTCGGTAAGGTTATGGAGCAGATGAAAGCGGA
>JAFLUE010000224.1 GCA_022508945.1 Oscillospiraceae bacterium | reverse complement strand
TCCGCGTACCCTTCGGGTAATTCTGCTTATAGTATTCAATTCGTTCTTTGCTCATGGTCCTCATGTTATCACCCCCATTCTCTAAAGCTGCATATTCATGCTCTGTCGAGCCTGAAATTCAAGATTATCCACAACCTCGCATATCTGTTTCGCTCCGTGGATGTCCAGTGTATCAAGCGCGGTTTTCAGATCTGCGAAGCTGATTTTCCAAGCATTTTCAAGCCTTTCGCACAGCGCGTTGACCTCCGATATCTTATCCTCGGGCGAGAGTCTGTCGCAAATTATTTCTGCGATTTTATCACTCGCCTCGGTGGGATAATATTCAAGCTGTATCTTTTCCGAACTGCGTAATGGAATATCTTCAAGTATCCCGATGCAGCCCAGATGGTCGAACAGTTCTTCGGTGGGCATATCGAATTTTGTGGAACCGTGTTCGTTTTTTATAAAAAATCTGATCATGCTTTCACCTTCCAATTAAGCATTCCGATGCCGTTTCTGAGCAGCGCTACTCCCGCAAAAATAGTCATAACGGTCGGCTCATCGATCAGATCGGGATCACACAGTTCATTCAGCGAAATGTCGGACTCGCCCTTGTAAACCGCTTTCGCGGCTTTAAACAGCGCATAACCCTCTGTAGATATTCCCGTTATATCCAGGTCCTTGAAATTTACGGAATGTCCCGTCAGCACACCGTGTGATCTTTTCCACAGAAGCTTATCCGCGGACAATAAAAAAACAGCCGCTACAAATTCATAGCGGCTGGCATACGGGTCTTTGACGTTTTCCGAAACAAAAGCGGTAAATGCTTTTCTGTGGAAGCTGTTTTTAAACTTTACCTTCATTGTTACCTCACATCGACATTTCGGGATCCTCATCCTGATCATCGTACTCATCGACCGAGGTTATATTGACATACTCTCCGATGATTCCAAGCGCTTCCATGTAGCTTCCGCTGTTGAACACCTTTTCTGTCATTTCGGACGCTTCAGCCGCCATACCGTTTCTTTTCAAGGTTTTTGACGCGATCCCGACAAGGTTGTAGATGTTTCCATCCTGCCCGACCAGCGGGCAGTCGGGCTTGTTCTTTTTGTTTTCATTGCTCATAGTGATTCCTCCATATTATAAATTTATTGTGAGCCCATTTTTTCACATAGAAAGTTCGGGCGCAATATCCTGCTGCGGCTCGGGGACGATATTCTTGATCCTCTCTTTCAGCGCTTTTATCTTTTCAAAATGGGAATAGTCCAAGCCATCGTCCGCATCCAAAGTGAATTCCACACAATGGAGCAATTCCTTCATTTCCGCTTTGCTGAACACGCGATCAGAGCTGATCAGACCGGAGCGCAGCGCAAAATCCTCTTTGGCGGCAGCATAGTCGCTAAAGTAATGACCTTGAAAGACACTGTTTCTATTAAATGTCCTTAACCATACAACAAACTCAAAACCGTATTCCGCGTTATATTTTGCCGCAAACACCGTTTCATTAAATTCGGCAAGGCAGCGATATTTGTCTTTCAAGTCATCGGCTGCAAGCGGTTGAGCGTTCGCATACGCCTTGCAGTATTCATTTGCAAGCCTTACCATTTTTTTGACTTTAGGATATTCATCGCTTGCAGCAAACTCTACAGGGGATGCAATATGTCCATCGCTGTATATCCTTGCCGCGTCCGGTTTATCTTTTATGATCGAGATGTGCGATTCCTCATCGGAGTATTCGATCCCCAATTCACGGAGCTTCCGTCCCACCTCGCTTCGAAAGAGCTGTTCCTGACTAACCTCCGCGCTATGCTCACTGTTTTGATTATTTGCCATATCCAATTTTATCCTCCATATTATATTTTAAAGTCTTGGCTAATGCTTTGGCTTTCAGGTGTCCGGTCAAAGCTTTGAGATTTAAGCAAATGATTTAACGCGTAAATATCTTGATTGACCATAACATCGTTGATTTGCTTTAAGGAATCGTCATCAAAATCAATGTCGAATTCCATATCAACGGTACATTTGTCCAACGACTCCGCTCCCAGCCTTGCCAACGCCTTTTTTATGGCAAGGTCATCATCGGGCAAAGCAAGCAGCTCCGTATCTTCGCCATAACCAACGTGAACATAGATATCTGCCTGTGTATAGTAATATTCGGGGAAAGCGCCGCCTCGGTAAAGCTCCTCAAACGGCTGATCCTCATTCAGAAAGATAAGCCCGTATTCCGATTCGATTCCTTTTCCCGATTCAAGCAATTCTTTTCCCGTGTTGATAAGCCATTCCTTGTTTTTCATATCCTCAGAGGGAATTCCGAGGTGAATATTCAGCAGATGCGTTGATCCTACACTCTCCAGGTTGCTTGTATCCCTGATGAGCGTATATCTCGGCAGGCTGAATGTAAGGTTGATGAGCCGTGCCATATCCCATGTTTCTCCCAAGTCCTTGCAGCTCACGATTGCAAGAAACTGCTCGACCTCATGGTTATCCCATCCGTCCATGCGCTTTGCAAGATAGTTCAGCTCGTCAAGATTTACCATTGTGTTTTCGAGCATGGACAGCTCCTTCGGCTTGATCTCCGCGATCATCGAGGCGGGAGCGGGCTGTTCTCCGTCCATACCGATCCCGTACAGCGTCCTCGACAACAACTGCTCATTACACGGAAAGATGATATCCGTACTGTGTTCGCCGTTCTGAATTTTTACCTTTATCATTTTCATCCTCCATATTTTATATTTAAGTCCCGTTTG
>JAFLUE010000223.1 GCA_022508945.1 Oscillospiraceae bacterium | reverse complement strand
GTCACTATGGATAATATTCACGAAAGCTTTAGCGGCAGGCGACAGATCGTCAAAATCGTTAGCTATCAGGACAATGTCTGTGCGGATCTCGGGAACCACGGGATAAATATGAAAATCATCCTTATGCGGCTCGACAAGCAAAGCGGATTGTATACCTATGCCAAGCCCCTCCTTTGCCATCAAGCGAACGGTGTCACGTCCGACGACCTTGAAGTTTTTCGAGGCAAGTATTGAACTTGTATCTATTACCGATTGCACGGCTTCCATCGCCGCACGGCAGAGAAAAAATTGTTTTTTGGATTGCGGAAGCCTGACCTCTTTTTCATCTAACTTGTCCTTAGATATAGCGACAATATAATCTGTCAGCAGGATCTCCTTTTTGAATCCATCGGCGGGAACAATTGAAATGCCAAACTCCGCCTCGTGTCCCATTACCATTTGATTCACTTCTTTGGATGAGCCGTCAAGGATCTCAACATTTACATTCGGATATTTTTCCGCATAGAAAGCGAGAGCTTTAACCAGAATATTATCTATTCCGATCGGGAGGGACGCAATTCGCAGAGTACCCTCCAGCATATTTTGAGAAAGATATGCGGTCTGATATATTTTTTCTTCCATCAGCAGCATTTTTCGGGCATACGGCAGGATACGCTCTCCGGTATCCGTCAGCTTTATGCCTGTCTTTTTGTCCCGAATAAACAGGCTCACGCCGAGATCTTCTTCAATTGACCGTATAGCCTTGCTGACAGCGGGCTGCGATATGAAAAGAGCTTCAGCGGCGCGGGTGATGCTTCCGCTGTCCGCAACGTTAATAAAGATCTTCAGGTTGTTTAAGTTCATAGCCATTTGGTTATCACCTCATATAAAAAGATGTATTTCCCTTATTCCTAATTATATGATATAATAAGAATAAAGTCAAGACTATTTTATATGGAGGTAATTAAAAATGAGCAAGAAAACAATCGCAGTTGTCGGCGCAGGCCCGGGGCTTGGAAATCATATTGCCGAGGAATTTGGAAAGAACGGATTCAGAGTTATCCTTATGGCAAGACGGGAAGAAAAGCTGCGGGAATATGTGGCTGAAATGCAGTCAAAAGGTATTGAAGCGGAATATCAGACGGCAGACTGCGGCAGCAATGATTCTATCATAGCGGCTTTCAATGCTGTAAAGGCTAAATACCAGACCGTTGATGTTATGGCTTATAACGCCGCCGTTCTGAAGGACGGGTTGGCAACGGTCATCACACCGGAGGAGCTTGCGGAAAGGTATCAGGTTGATGTAGCGGGCGCGGTATGTGCCGCACAACAGGTGATACCCGGGCAAAAGGAAAAGGGCAGCGGAGCCGTTCTGTTTACCGGCGGCGGTCTTGCGCTTTATCCCAACTCACAGTTCACAAGCATTTCAATACACAAAGCAGCACTCCGAGCGCTTGCGTTCGCTATGCACGATGAATTAAAGGACGCGGGGATCTATGTTGGTATTGTCAACATTAAAGGCGGTATCGGTGCGGACGATCATTATGCTCCGTCAAAGCTCGCGGAGCTGTTTTATCAGCTGTATACCGAGCAAAACGCGACCGAGATCACTTATTGAGGTGGGGCAGTATGGAAAAAGATTTTATAAACATTGTAAGATCCCGTTGTTCTACCCGACAATTCTCAAAAGAGCCTGTCAGCGACGAAACGATACAAAAGATACTGGAAATGGCGGCTTATGCGCCCTCTTCGTGGGGAGGACACCCTGTTGAATATATTGTGATACGGGACAAAACCGTTATGGCTGAACTTGCCAGATGTAAACAGATGGGAGCCGGACCGCTTGCATACGGAGAGGCGGCGATCGTACCGATCATTGACAAACGCGACCTGGAGCTTTGGGTAGAGGACGCTGCCGTAGCTTCGACATATATTCTCCTTGCCGCGGAATATTATGGTGTGGGAGCTTGCTGGATCCATATGAAAGACCGCAGGGGGCATACCAATATGGCAGAGGACGATATAAGAGCGCTGCTCGGTATTCCCGATTATTACGGGATATTGAACGCGGTGTCGCTTGGCATGAAGAAAAAGCCCTCAGAAGAAAGAACCATTCAACCTAAGATCCATAACGGAAGGTATTGATATATGAAAAAAATATATGCCATTAACGGCAGCCCGAGAAAAAACCGGAATACAGCTACCCTCCTTGATAAAGCATTGGAGGGTGCGAAAGCAGTTGCCCCGGACGAAGTTGTTACCGAGCGTATTGATCTTTATGATCTGAATTTTACCGGATGCCGAAGCTGCTTTGAATGTAAAAGGATCGGCGGAAACAGCTACGGGAAATGCGCTGTAAAGGATGATCTCCACGAGGTACTGGAAAAACTGCTTGCGTCTGACGGTATCATTATCGGCTCTCCGATCTACTACGCAAATATCACAGGAGAACTGCATTCCTTTTATGAGCGCCTTATGTTTCCTTATACGGTGTATTCTCCGAACCCGTCAGGGATCGAGAAAAAGCAGATCCCAACAGCGTGTATCTATACAATGAATGTAACAGAGGATGTTTTCAAGCATAACAGATATGATTTGTTTCTCGGATTTTGGGAAAATTTCCTTGAAAGATTTTTCGGACAGCATCCCGAGGTGATGTGTGCTTTCAACACATATCAGTTTGACGATTATTCAAAGTATGTGTCCGACTGTTTTGACGAAAAGGATAAGGCCGATTATCGTGACCGCCATTT
>JAFLUE010000222.1 GCA_022508945.1 Oscillospiraceae bacterium | reverse complement strand
AAAACCGTGCAATGCGGCGCTTTGCCCTTAGGGCAAAACGCCGCATTGCACTATCCGGCAAACGCGGCTGTGCTTTGCTCCGCCGCGCCTGCCGATTTTTGAAATTTCGCTCACGTATATTTTGTGGTGGCGAGATTATTTAAAAATAACCACACCGTGGTTGCGAACGAATTTCAAAAAGCTCGAATTTTTTCACAGAAAAAATTCGAGTGGTTCCGACTTGGCGGCAGTTCCGCTGCCGTCAAGTCGTGAATTTTGAAATTCTTTTAAATCAATCCGCTCGAAACAACGCAATATCAACGAGAAAAATCCCTTGAATTGCCTAATAGCAATATCGCGCACATTGCTATTAGACACGCCGAAAGCGCCGCGTTTCCCGAAAACGCCGCCGCTTGTGTGTTTCCCGCAAGCACTTCTTCGCTCATGCTTGGAATAACATGAACAAAAGCCGACGAGAAAACCGCACTTAAGGCTGACGCGGGTATCCTCGAAAGCAGAAACCTTCCGAGCGGGATATCTTTGCCGACTATAGCCGTTGTCTGAAGCGCGACACAAACCCCTCCAAAGCTCAACAGCGCCGCGCAGATCGGCATGGCATACTCTCCCGCCGAGATGTCCTTTATCCTCGTGACCTCCAATAAAGACGAAAAAACAGCCCCCGCGTTTTCCCCAAAGGGCGCGAATATTTCTGCAAGGGTACGGTTTGCGCCGATCATGCCGAGCGCAGCCATAATTACCGAGAAAATAACGATCATTGTGCAAACCGCGAACATTGCTCTTGCCGCCGAAGAAACGGAATCTATAAAACACCCCGCGCTCAGGTCATACCGTGAGCGCGTTTCTTTCAGCTCGATCCTGCCCCTTAGGAAAACGACCGCCGCCATAACAAGCGATGACAAAAAGCAGGACAAGAACAAGACCGCCCCCGCTCGGGCGCTGTTGAATACGGTTTTTCCGACCATGCCTATTATAAATGAAGGGCCGCTTCCGAAACAACAGCACATAAGTTTTGCGGCGTCTTTTCTGTCGAGCCTGTTTTCTCTTACAAGCCCGGACAAAAGGCTTGCTCCTACGGGATAGCCGCCTATGTTTGAGAGCAGAAATATCCCGCAAAGCTCCTCGTTTGTCCTCAGGATTTTTGACAGCAAAAATGTAAACGGTTTAAGCGCGGTTTTGTACAGTCCGCTTTTCTGAAGGTAGAAGGAGAGAGCCGAAAACGCGAACAGCGACGGTACGATTATCTCAAGACAGTCCGAGATCGCTTTTGAAACAGCTTCGCGCACCTCTCCCGAAAAACCGAGCAGAAAGACCGCGGCTAAAACGCTTATCACCGAAAAAATTATCTTCTTCAACCGCTCACCCGTCCTGTGTGTTTACGCCCGATATTCCGCCCGCCGCGCCGAAAACAACGCTGAGTATGATCTTTACGAGCATCATAAATGTTCCCGCTCTGCCGAAAATTATTGAAAAAAGCAGTATAGGCACGATAAACGCCGTTCCGCATATCGCTCCCGATCTCATTCCGTTTTTTCTTTGCATTTTCCCGACTACTCGCCCGCTTATAAAGCTTCCCGCGGCTATTGCGACGATCGCCGCGACGCCGGCGGCTTGTGAAGCGTCCGTTATCAGCACGATCACAGCCGCAGCGCACGATATTGCCGCAAGCACCGCAAAGCCCGCGCAAAGCCCCGCGCCAAACGGCATAAGCTTCGAGCTTTTCTTTTTTTTCCGCATATTATCACCTCTAAAGGATTATATGCTTGTTTTGTTGCATTTAGTAGAATAAGCAATTAACAACGTTGTAACTTTTAAGGCAACACCGTACAAAGACCGTCTGACGGCTTTGTACGTGTCTTAATTGTACGCATTATGCGCTGCGGGCAAAACGCATTTCCGTCATCTTGCCCAAAAGCTCCTTGACTTACGCCAATAAGCCTGCGTCGTTTTTAGACAATCTGCCGAAAAATCCGACGGCACAATACGCGCCCGATCTTTGTGCGGTATTGACTTAACAGAAAGTTTATAAATTTTTCAGAAATTCTATTGCAATTTACAGTAAAATATGTTAAAATGATATTTGTAGATTAGTATCCGAAAAATTGAATTTTTTGGATACCGAATATAAATTTAGGAGGAATAAACCAATGGCAAGAGAAAAACTTACGATGGACGGTAATAACGCCGCCGGTCACGTGTCATACGCGTTTACCGACCTGGCAGCTATTTACCCCATCACCCCTTCTTCCGTTATGGCGGAGGTCACTGATTCCTGGGCAACAGCAGGAAGAAAGAACATTTTCGGAGAAACCGTAAAGGTTGTTGAGATGCAGTCCGAGGCGGGTGCGGCAGGCGCCGTTCACGGTTCGCTTTCGGCAGGCGCCCTCACAACAACATACACCGCTTCTCAGGGTCTGCTCCTTATGATCCCGAATATGTATAAGATCGCGGGTGAGTTGCTTCCGTCGGTTATTCACGTTTCGGCAAGAGCCGTTGCTTCAAACGCTCTTTCGATCTTCGGCGATCACAGCGACGTTTACGCGTGCCGTCAGACGGGCTACGCTATGCTCTGCTCCACCAACCCCCAGGAAGTAATGGATCTCGGCGCGGTCGCTCACCTTTCGACTATCAAGGGCAGAGTTCCTTTCCTTCACTTCTTCGACGGCTTCCGTACCTCTCACGAGATACAGAAGATCGAGGTCTGGGATTATAACGACCTCGCGGAAATGGTTGACTGGGATT
>JAFLUE010000221.1 GCA_022508945.1 Oscillospiraceae bacterium | reverse complement strand
GATAGCGCAGCTTTGCTGCGCGGTTTTGAAATTTCTATTTAAATAAATCCGCCCGTTACCACATAATATTCGTGAGCGAAATTTCTATTTAAATAATTCCGCCCAGAACAACGTTAAATTGAAATTTCGCGCTATTTTATTGTCTCGCTGTTATTCAGCACGAGCGAACTGTAGAGGAACAGCACGTCGGCATTTTCAAAATCGATGAAGCGTCCGAGTACGAACGGCTGGATATAGCGTATATCCACAACAGTGACTTTCGCGTAGCCCTCGGCAAGCAGCGGCGCTATCGCCGACCCGAACGAGTCGCGGAACAAAACGAGATGACGGTCATTGTCCGCGTTCGGGTTCTCGATCGTTATCATAGACAGCGAACCGGACAGGAACATCTCGTAAGGGTCATAGCCGACCGCAAGCTCCATATCGTACATATCCATCTCGGCATTGTTCTTCTCGCCGTTGTAAACCTTGCATTCATTGATGACGGGGTTTGTCAGGTAATAGATCTTCTCGGGCGGGAGCGGCAAAGCGGACTGACCGTAGTAAACGCCGCGGAAGCCGTGGTCAAGCTCGTTTACCGTATGTGTATCCGAAACCGACGTTCCCATAGCGGACGCAAGCCTTTGCGCCACATCGACGATGTTTTCCTGCCGCCAGTGGGTATCGGTCTTGTAATAGTCGGACAGCTCGAGCAAGTCCGAGATCGTGATATATTCGGCGAAATCACTCGTTTTTTCCGCCATCAGCGCTTCAAACTCCCCGTAGTCCATCGACAGTCTGCCGCTCTTTTCCGCAAGGAACGCGCCCTTGTCGGGAATTACGGACATATAGATATGATCCGTTTTGCCCGCGAGAAGCGTTTTATACACGTTGAAAAACCGCTCCGCGGCATAGTTGACAGCCGACTCCCTCATCGGATACTCGACCTTTGCGGCGTAACCGTCTGCAACGTAAATGTTGTTGTTATCAAGACGATAGAACGCATACGCCGAGGTAACGGCTTTAAGCGTGCGGAATGTATCACGCAGCGGGAAATTGTCGGTCGAGTATGTCTCAAAAGAGGTCATTGCGGTTCCGGACCCTATGCTCTCAGCCGTGATCGGAACCATCTGGGCGAGCTTCCTGCGTTCACTGTAAGAAAACTCGGACTTCGGCAGGAACAGGCAGCACAAAAACATTCCGATAAAAAAGATACCGAACACTACGCAGATAACGATGTTTTTGATTGTTGGTTTCATGTTTCATGCCCCCTCTCTTAAAATCTGAAGTACAGGAACGGATTGAACGAACCGTCAACAAGATACGCGGTCATAACAAGCATAAGCGCCATCAGCACAACAGGCTCGCAGACGTTGCAGACGCTCTTTGTTTTCTTGCCGTTCGCGAATTTCTCCGCAAGCTTTTTCGGCAGCGGCGTCGCCCCGATTATTGCAATTATCATCACGACGGCGAAGCTCCTGAGGTTGTAAACCGCCTCGGGTGAGATAAGCGGTATTATGCCTTGTCCGCCGATACCGATAAGTCCCGCGAGGTCAGCGCCCGCCTCAGCCATTGAGGACGCGTTGAAGATAACGAAGCTGATGAGTACGAGTATCAGAACATAGACACGCGAGAGGACCTTCGAGTGTTCAAGATGCTTTAACAGCCACAGCTTTTCGACCGTGAGGAACACGGCGAAGAACAGTCCCCAGATGATGAAGTTCCACGCCGCGCCGTGCCACATTCCCGTCAAAAACCACACAACGAGGATGTTGAAAAGCTGACGCGCCTTGCCGCATCTGTTGCCGCCGAGCGGAATGTATACATAGTCGCGGAACCATGAGCCGAGAGAGATGTGCCAGCGGCGCCAGAATTCCGTAACGCTCGCGGAAATGTAGGGATAATTGAAGTTCTCGCTGAAGTGGAAGCCGAATATGCGTCCGAGACCTATCGCCATGTCGGAATACCCCGAGAAATCGAAGTAGATATGCAGACAGAACGCGATAGCGTACAGCCAGTGGAACAAAACGGATTTTTCGTCCGAAACTCGGTAAAGGGAAACAAGCTCTCCGAGCTGATTCGCTATAAGTATCTTCTTGGCAAGTCCGAATATGAAGCGGCGTATGCCCTCCGCTGCGTCGGCGACGGAGTGGGTGCGCGAGCGCAGCTCCGCGTCAATGTCCGAATAGCGGACTATGGGACCCGCGATAAGCTGGGGGAACATTGTTATATACGCGCCGAGGCTTATGGGGTTTTTCTGCGCCCTCTCGCCTCTTGCTACGTCAATTGTATAGCTGATGATCTGGAATGTGTAGAAGCTTATTCCGATAGGAAGAACGACCCGAAGAAGCGGGACGGACAGCCCCGTTACGGCGTTGAAATTCTCGATGAAGAAGTCCGCGTATTTGAAGTAGAGCAAAAATGAAAGCGACAGCGCTACCGAGACCGCCGTAAGCGGCTTTTTCGCTTTCGTATTGCGGAAGCGTTCGATCAAAAGCCCGAACACATACCCGAGCAAAATAGATACGACCATGACGATCGTATACATTCGCTCTCCCCAGAAATAGAAGAACAGGCTCGTCAGAAGCAGCGTTGCGTTTTTCAGCTTCTTTGGTGAGATAAAATACAGAACGAGCGTTATGACAATGAAGTAGTAAAGAAACGGAATACTTGAAAAGAGCATTTGATAACTCCTTATTAAGATTTGAAATTTCGCGCACGAATACTATGTGGTAATGAAATTATTAAATTAAAACCACACAGCGGTCAAGAGCCAATTTGTCCAAAACCAC
>JAFLUE010000220.1 GCA_022508945.1 Oscillospiraceae bacterium | reverse complement strand
TTTTTTCTGAAGGACGAATGACCCGCACACCGGTTGAACAGCTCTATAAGGAAGCAGCATTTATCGCGTACTATTTCCATTGGCAGCAGGACGAGATATTGCTTATGCCGCACCGTGTGAGGCGGCAATGGTGCGGCTGTATTTCCGATATCCATGCCGAGCTTTCGTCCGACGGGAAAGAGAATATTTTTGAAATAAGGTGATCGCAGTGCATAAGCTTCTAAACGTATACTCTTTTTTTGTAACGCTTGGTCCGCTTAACGCGGGTTTTCAGAAAATTTCCGGAATAGGATCAAGCATTGAGCCGGAATTTATTTACGAGGGCGGTCAGCTTTATCCCTATCCTGTTATAGGATCAAAAAACAAGGCGGGAAGGCTCACCTTTGAAAAGGGACACGGTTATTTTAATCCCTTTATGGGAAACGACGGTTTTAAAGCAGGTACAAGGATAACCCGTCCGTGCAGTATTATCATAAAGGATAAAAGCAAAGAGCCGTTAAGGGTATTTGCTTTTGATTCGGGACTTATAGTTTCATGGGAGATATCCGATTTGGACGCTCTGAGCAACGGAATTATGATCGACAAAGTCGTTGTAGAACACAGCGGGATATACGAGATATGAAAGCGATCGGCATTATAAAGCCGCTTAGAACAAGCGCCGCGGATCTGAGAAGAAATGTCCGAAAAGAACTCGGCGGCAGATATGAGATCGTGCCTGTCCTGTCCTTCCCCAAGATGCTTTTCCTATTACACGGCGAGATAGGCTCCGATGTAACGTGGGCAAGACCAAAGGGCTTTAGCATAACGCCGGTAAGAATGGAAACAGTCTATCGTCTTGCGGCATATTTCAGTTATTATAACACCGTAAACAGTAATTTGCGAAGGCTCGGATATCTGTCGGAAAGCCTGTTCAAATCTTATACAGGTTTAAATCAGCTTTCACAGGCGCTGTGGAGCATTTATAAAAGCAATAATCTGCAGCTCAGTCAAAGCCTTCTCAGACTGATACGAACGATCAATGAAAAAAACGGAACAGAGCTTGAAGCTTATTTTGATAGCTTTCCGAATATCGTTCAAATTCAGAAAAAGACGATAAATGTTCTGAAAAGTATAGATCATTCTCTGTTCGGACAGTTTTCTTATAAATACGGAAATTCCTCGGCAGTAAATGTCGAAAGACGCGAAATATACCGACATACCGATACCATTAGTCACAGACGCGTAAAAACTGCCGAGGCATTTTCCCGAATCACCGAAAATTTTAATTCCATGACTCCGCTCCTAATGCGTATATACGAAGGAATAGAAACGGGAGTTTATCTTTACAGCGCCGACAGCTACCGAAACGCAAAAACGCTTTACAGGCTTACAAATTCACTGTGGAAGGTCTATCTCGGTCAGAATATGGAGCTTTCCCGAAGCTTTTCAAGGCTTATTACGCGTGTTTATCAGGAAAACAAAAGCATTGAGTTAAGAAGCTCGGAAAACAATATGTTTTCCGATAACCGTTCGCTGAAAAATCTTGTAAACGCGCTGAGGAAGGCTTTTTCTGGAAGCAACCTTGAGCTTAGAAACAGTATGATAAGCCTGTTCGGAGATATTCACAAAGCGGGAAGCCGAAAAAACATCGCTGTAAACAAGAGTTATGATCTGAGTTCTTCCGTTGGAATTATCCTGCTGCACAGAGAAGTTGTTCCCGAATACGGACGCATACGGCTCGATCACAGGAGAAACGCGCGGATCGAGCGTTATGAGCCGAATGACGCTTACAGCCGTTTTGAACGGGAAATAAAGACGAAGCTTGGTAAGCTTGAAACATCGCCGACCACGGCTTCGCGAACAAACAGCGCCGAGGATATTATAAAAGATGTCCTGGAAAAGGTCAAACAAAAACAACAGCTTGATTGGAGAATGGAAAAGCTGCAAAGGGGGATATTTTAGTGGAAAAGGCAAAAATCATTATTTACGGCGAAAACGGCTCTCAGAATACGATCCCCGTTTTGTTTAACCCGTCCGAGTACAATATATCCCGAAGCGTAAATTACGCAAAGCTTGATGTTCCCGGCACAGACAGTCCGATCATGCAGTTTACAAGCGGCGGCGAGACCTCTCTTAGCCTAACGCTGAATTTCGACACTCAGAACGATTATATCCGAAAGACCTCCGATGATGTCAGGACATATATACAGCCTATTTTGAACGCCTTATGGATAGACGGAAAGCTTCATGCTCCTCCACAAGCGGCATTCAGTTGGGGAGGGGTATTTTTCAAAGGCATTATAACCGACGCCAAGCAAAGCTTTACAATGTTTTTGCCGAGCGGCATTCCCGTCAGAGCAAAGCTTGATCTTACCTTAAAAAGCAGTGAGGATACGGTAGGCGCGAGAAAAAAATCACCGTTTGAATCTCCCAACCGCACCAAAGCCCGCCGCGCGGAAAAAGGCGCGCAGCTTTGGCGGATCGCCGACGCGGAATACGGACACCCGAAATATTGGAGAATGATAGCGGATTTCAATAAAATATACAATCCGAGAAAGCTGACCGAGGGAAAGCTTCTGCATCTTCCGCCGGTCAAAGAACTGTAAACATCGGTTACCCGAGCTTTCTCGAAAACAGAAAACGGTCAGATAATAACGCTTATGAAAGAATTGATGAATTCCGATACCTTCAGCTACTCTGAGCTTAAGGCGAAATACGGAGGATTTAGAAACCCTTGCTGTGCTGTTAAAGCAGGCGGAACGGACATACAGACGCTGGGACTTTTTGTTTCCCAGATGGAAATACGCCAGACCATAAAGGACAAGGCGGGA
>JAFLUE010000022.1 GCA_022508945.1 Oscillospiraceae bacterium | reverse complement strand
TGGGTCGTATAATAAAGGAAGCGAGCGAAAAGACCAAGGACGACCACTGCTTCGGGGCAGCGAAGATCGTCGTTTTCTGCAACGCACCCGAGGACAACCCGTTTATGGCGGGAGCGTTCCACGGCGTCGGAGAATACGATACCGAGATAAATGTCGGAGTTTCGGGTCCGGGAGTCGTAAGAGCGGCGCTGAAAAAATATCCTGACGCTAATATTTCCGAGATCGCCGATGTTATTAAGAAAACCGCGTTTAAGATCACGAGAATGGGACAGCTCGTAGGTACGGAGGCTTCAAAGCGGCTCGGAGTTCCGTTTGGGATCGTTGATCTGTCGCTTGCGCCCACGCCCGCAGTAGGCGACTCGGTGGCGCATATCTTAGAGGAAATAGGTCTCGAAAGCTGCGGCGCGCATGGGACGACCGCGTGTCTTGCTATGCTAAACGACGCGGTCAAGAAGGGCGGCGTAATGGCTTCTTCTCACGTCGGAGGGCTTTCGGGCGCGTTTATCCCCGTTTCCGAGGACGCGGGCATGATAGACGCGGTAAACCGCGGCTCGCTGTCGCTTGAAAAGCTTGAGGCGATGACGGCGGTATGCTCTGTGGGGCTTGATATGATAGTTGTTCCGGGAGATACGCCCGCCGACACTATTTCGGCAATAATCGCTGACGAGGCGGCTATCGGCATGGTAAACTCAAAAACAACGGCTGTGCGCGTTATTCCCGCTATCGGAATGAAGGAGGGCGACACGCTCGAATTCGGCGGACTGTTCGGTTCGGGCCCCGTAATGAAGGTAAGCCCGTTCAGCTCGTCAAAATTCATTTCGCGCGGCGGAAGGATACCCGCTCCGCTTCAGAGCTTAAAGAATTGATATATTAAAAAACAGAGGAGATCGTTATGGATAAAAACAAACTGCTTGATATTCTTCGGCAGAACGCAAGGCTTTCAAACGCCGAGATCGCCGCAATGACCGGAATGAGCGAGGAAAAGATCGCCGAAAACATAAAAGAGCTTGAGGACGAGGGCTATATTATAGGCTACTCGGCTATCATTGATGAAGAAAAGACCGACGGCAACGGCGTTACGGCGGTTATTGAGCTTAAGATCACGCCGATAAAGGACGGCGGCTTTGACGATCTGGCACACACGATCATGGAATTTGACGAGGTGGACAGCGTCTATCTTATGTCGGGAGCATACGACCTTATGGTAACTATATCGGGAACATCGCTGAGAAATGTCGCGCTTTTCGTTTCGGAGCGCCTGGCGGTTTTGGACGGCGTACTTTCGACCGCTACTCACTTTATCCTGCGCCGCTATAAGGAAAAACACCACATCTTCAACGAAGATAAATACGACGACAGAAGCATGGTGTCCCCTTAGAGGTTAGAGGTTAGAAGTAAGAGGTTAGAATTTTATTCCGCACGGCAATAACTGCCAAAACCGCGTTATTGCCGTGCGGGAAAATTGCCTGCAATTGCGTAATAGCAAAGCGTGAAATTCAAAACAACGTATTAGTCGAGAGCGAAATTTACAACAACGCAATAGTTGGGTACAAATTCAAAACAACGTATCAGCCGAACGCTAAATTTACAACAGCACAATAGTTGAGTACAAATTCAAAACAGCGTATTAGACGAAAACGAATTTCAAAAAGGTCAAAATTTTTTCACAAGAAAAAATTTTGACCGGTTCTCACTTGGTTGCTAAGCGAAGCGAGGAACGAGCGGAGCGTGCAATCAAGTGAGAATTTTGAAATTCTTTCAAATAAAGAATTTTGGAATTCTTCAAATAAAGAATTTTGAAATTCTATTCAGATAAGAGGACAAAATGAATTATGATGAAGTGATTCCCAAAAAAATTCGGGATATAGAGCCGTCAGGCATACGAAAATTTTTCGATATCGCACAGCAGGTCCCCGACGTTATATCGCTTTCTATAGGCGAGCCGGATTTCAAGACCCCCTGGGCGGCGCGCAAGGAAGCCATAAACGTTCTCGAGCGCGGTAAGACTGCATATACCGCAAACAGCGGTCTAATGCAGCTTCGCAGGACAGTATGCAATTATCTTCGCGATTTTATCAATACCGACTATGACTATGAAAACGAGGTAATAATAACCGTAGGCGGTTCGGAAGCCATTGACCTTGCGGTAAGGGCGCTCATAGAACCGGGGTGCGAGGTGCTTGTTCCGGAACCGAGCTTTGTGTGCTATTCGCCTATAGTAAGAATGATGGGCGGAGTCCCCGTGCCGATAGTCACAAAAGCCGAGGACAAATTCAGGCTTACAGCACAGGCACTTAAGGAAAAAATAACAGATAAAACACGGCTTCTGGTTCTTCCCTATCCGAACAACCCGACCGGCGCGGTCATGAGAAAAGACGACCTCGAAAAAATAGCCGAGGTCCTGCGCGATACAAACATCATCATCGCTTCGGACGAGATATACGCGGAGATGACCTATAACGGCGTAAAACACGTTTCAATAGCGGAAATTGACGGAATGAAGGAGCGGACGCTTGTTATAAGCGGATTTTCAAAGGCTTTCGCGATGACGGGGTGGAGACTCGGCTATATCGCGGGTCCGCGTCCGATAATAAAACAAATGCTAAAGCTTCACCAATACTGCATAATGTCAAGCCCGACAATAAGCCAGTACGCGGCGATCGCGGCGATCGAAAAATGCAAGTCCGACGTAACGCGTATGGTCGAGGAATACGATATGCGAAGAAAGCTCTGCGTAAAGGCATTCAACAACATGGGGCTTGAATGCTTCGAGCCGGAGGGGGCGTTCTACGTTTTTCCCTGCATAAAGTCAACGGGGCTGTCGAGCGAGGAATTCTGTGAGAAGCTGGTTTACAACAAGAAGGTCGCGGTCGTTCCGGGAAACGCTTTCGGCGAAAGCGGCGAGGGGTTTGTCCGCGTTTCGTATGCATACTCTGTCCGCCACCTTGAAACAGCTTTTTCGCGCATTGAGGATTTCTTAAAGGAAATACGCGGTTAATATTGCGGAATTTGTTGTATAATATGAACGAAATAACACTTAAAGCGCCCGCAAAGCTCAATCTTTACCTCGACATAACAGGAAAACGCGAGGACGGATATCATCTCCTTGAAACCGTTATGACAAGCGTCGATCTGTGTGATAAGATCACAATTAAGCGCGCTTACGGACAAGCGGAAAAGATCGTGGTAGGCTGTACAAACGCGGAGATACCGCAAAACGAGGGTAATATCTGCTATAAGGCGGCGAGATTGTTTCTTAGTGAGGCAAATATTCGCGACAGCATAGAGATTTTTATCGAAAAGCATATCCCGCACGGCGCGGGGCTTGGCGGAGGAAGCGCGAACGCGGCGACGGTTTTTCGCGGACTGAACGAGCTTTACGGATATCCGCTCGAAAAAGACGAGCTTCTGAAGCTTGGCAATATGGCAGGAGCCGACGTTCCGTTCTGCATTGTGGGAGGAACAAAGCTCTGCCGCGGAACGGGCGAGATCATCAGCGAATGTCCTGCCTTGAAAAAACAGGCTTTTCTGATAATTATGCCGAATTTCGGCTGTGATACAAAAGCCGCGTACAAAAAATACGACGAGGCTCCCGTAAAGCCAAAGGACGCGCTTGATGAATTTTTTAAGGATTATCCGAGATATTTATATAATGTTTTTGAAGAGCTTTACCGAAGCGACGATATCCGTGAAATAAAAGAAGCGCTGATTAAAAACGGCGCAAAAAGCGCTTCTCTTACGGGAAGCGGCGCGGCGGTTTTCGGAATATTTGAAAACCGCGAGAAGGCTGAATACGCAAAAGACGCTTTTTCGGCTTCGGGACTGTTTACCGCGGTCGTTGAAAATATTATTCCTTGAAAGGAGTTATGAAATATGATAATTCTACAGAATCATGTAGGTAAAATCGCCATTACGCCCGAATATTTTACCGAGCTTATCGGAAAAACCGTTACGAGCTGTTTTGGAGTTATCTCGATGAATGTCGAGGGCTTTCGCGAAACCTTAGCCGCGGCAATGCCGAGAAAAAGAAAGGCATATGCCCGCGGGGTAAGCGTTAAATTCGCAAAAGACAAGCTTATGATCGACCTTCATATCTCGCTTATGTACGGGGTAAATATGAACGCCGTCGCAAAAGCCATCATTCATAAGGTCGGGTATACCGTAGAACAAAGCACGGGGATTTCCGTGGAAAAGGTAAACGTATACGTGGACAGTATACGGGTATGAATCCAAATTATTTTATTAACGAGAGGACAAATAACAGCTATGACTATAAACGGACAGATCCTGCGCGATGCGATAATTTCGGGAGCAAACAACATATATAACCGCCGCCGCGAGGTTGACGAGCTTAATGTTTTCCCTGTACCCGACGGAGATACGGGAACAAATATGTCAATGACAATAAAAAACGCCGCTCTTGAGCTATCGAACCTTCCGGACGGCGCAAGCGCGGGCGAGGCGGCAAAAAAAGCCGCTTCCGCAATGCTCCGCGGAGCGCGCGGAAACTCGGGAGTTATTCTTTCACTTTTGTTCAGAGGACTTTCAAAGGGACTTTCGGGAAAGGACAGCGCAAGCGCCAAGGATATCTCCGCGGCATTTAAGCTCGGGGTAGACGCGGCGTATAAATCCGTAATGAAGCCGACGGAGGGAACGATCCTTACCGTAGCGCGCGAGGCTTACGAACACTCGGCGGATAAGACCTCGTCTTCAGTCGAGGATTTTATGATGATATACATTGAAGAAGCGAAAAAGTCGCTCGAAAAAACGCCCGAGCTTTTACCCGTACTGAAAAAAGCGGGGGTCGTTGACGCAGGCGGAATGGGGTATATCGTAATTCTCGAGGGAATGCTTTCCGTTATAAGTAAAAAGGGAATTATTCAAAATGTTGACGATATAAAGCCATCGGCTCCCGCAGCGGTCGCGGCGGCTGAGCAAAAGCCCGTCTCTGCCTACAGTGCGGAATTTGTGATCGTAAAACAAAGCAGCTCCAAAAACAGCGACGCGCTTTTGGCTGTGCTTGAAACAATCGGTGAAAACGTATTGGTAGCGGACGAGGACGATTTCATAAAGGTGAATATCGAGACCGACCACCCCGGAAAAGCGATCGAAGAGGGTATCAAATTCGGAGAGCTTACGAAGATCAAGATCGCAAACAACCACGAGCTAAGCCGGCTTGTTGTTAAGGCGGACCGCGCTCAGCAGGAAAAAAGAAAACCACCTGTGGAACAGGTAAACGAGACCGGCTTTGTGGCTGTTGCGGCAGGAGCGGGAATAGAGGCGCTGTTCAGGGATCTGGGCGCGGATAATGTTGTATGCGGCGGACAGACAATGAATCCCTCGACCGAGGATATCCTTGAGGCAATAGGTCAGACGCCCGCAAAAAATGTTTTCGTGCTTCCGAACAACAAAAACATCATCATGGCGGCAGAACAGGCGGCGGAGCTTGCGGACAGAAACGTATGTGTGCTTCAGACAAGAACTATCCCCCAGGGCATTACGGCGATGATGAACTATGACCCCAACGGCGGGTTTGCACAGAACCGCGCGGCAATGACAGAAGCCTTCGACCGTGTACAAAGCGGACAGATCACATTTGCGGTACGCGACAGCGAGTTTGACGGTCACAAGATAAAAGAGGGCGAACTTCTGGCAATAGATAACGGAAAGATCGTGTTTACCGAAAGAAATCTCTCAAAGGCTCTGACAAAGCTCGTAAAGCGGCTTATCACACCTTCGTCGAGCTATGTCACAGTCATCTACGGCTCGGACGTTTCTGACGAGGACGCCGAGGAGGCTTTTGAAAATCTGCGCCAGAGAATAAGCGGAGATATCGATATTGCGCTTGTAAACGGCGGACAGCCCGTCTATTACTACATAATATCGGTAGAGTAACGGGCGAACATTCGGAATTCGGGAATTGCTTTCCGAATTCCGATTTTCAATTTATGTTTGGTCAAAACGGGTTAACTTATGGAAATAACATATTTAAAGGGCGTCGGTCCCAAAAAAGCGGAGTTGTACCAAAAATTGGGAATTGACACTGTCGAAAAGCTCACGCGGTTCTACCCGCGCGACTATATTGATTTTACGGACCTTAAGACGATACGCGGGCTTGAGATCGGCGAGACCTGCGCGTTCCGCGCGTCGGTCGCGAGAAAATCCGAGCCGTTCTCACGCTACGCGAGAGTAGCCGTATATAAAGCGCTTCTGACAGACGGAGAAGGCGAGATAACAGCGGTTTTCTTTAACTCAAAGTTCACCTTCGATACGCTCAAGCTGAATGAGGAATACATCTTTTACGGAAAGATCACGGGAACTCTTCTTGATCTGCAGATAAGCTCACCTCGGTTTCTTCCGCCCGAAAAACAGGGGCTTGTTCCGAAATATCCGCTTACGGCGGGACTTTCAAACAATATGATAAGCGCGAATATGAAAACCGCGCTCTCTATTGTCAGCCGCGAGGAAACGCTCAGCGAAAAAATGCGCGAAAAATATGAGCTTATCGGCGCGGACGACGCTATGCATAAAATTCATTTTCCGAAAAACGCGGACGAGTTTAAACAGGCTCGAAGACGGCTGGTTTTCGAGGAGCTTCTGACGCTTAAGCTCGGGCTTTCCCAGCTTAAAAACCGCGGAAAAACGCTTTCGGGCGCAGTCATGACCGATATCGATATGAGCGCGTTTTACGAGTCGCTTCCGTTTGCTCCTACAAATGCCCAGCTTAGCGCGGTAAACAGTTGTATCAGCGACATGAAGCGGCTTTATCCGATGAACAGGCTCATACAGGGCGACGTCGGCTCGGGAAAGACAATGGTAGCCGCCGCCGCCGCGTATTTCGCCTGTGTAAACGGCTTTCAGACGCTCGTTATGGCGCCGACCGAGGTTCTCGCGCGCCAGCATTATGACACGTTTATGAGCTTTCTCTCGCCGCTCGGTGTAAACATAGGGCTTTTGAGCGGTTCGCTTTCCGCCGCGGAAAAGAAAAATGTCCGTGCTTCCGCGGAAAACGGCGAGACCGAGGTTTTGATAGGCACCCACGCGCTTATACAAAAGTCGGTGAAAATGAAAAAATTAGGGCTTGCTATAGTTGATGAACAACACCGATTCGGCGTTGAACAGCGCTCGGAGCTTGCGGAAAAGGGAGCTAACCCGCATATCCTGGCGATGAGCGCAACGCCTATTCCGAGAACACTGGCGCTGATAATCTACGGCGACCTTGATGTTTCGATCATAAACGAAATGCCGAAGGGCAGAGTTCCGATAAAGACTTACGCGGTCGACACCTCGTTTCGTCCGAGGCTGTACGCGTTTATAAAAAAGCATATCGCAGCGGGAAAACAGGCGTTTATTGTCTGTCCGCTTGTCGAGAGCGGCGAAAACACTCCGCCCGAAAAGCAAAGCGCGATCGAATACTACAACACGCTCACAAACGGCGAGTTCGCGGGCATTCCGACCGGACTTCTCTATGGAAAGATGAAGCAGGCGGACAAGGACGCGGTAATGAGCGATTTTCGCGACAACAAGCTCAAGCTGCTGATCTCGACAACGGTGATCGAAGTGGGGATCGACGTTCCGAACGCGGTCGTAATGCTAATAGAAAACGCAGAGCAGTTCGGTCTGTCACAGCTCCACCAGCTTCGCGGACGTGTGGGGCGCGGCTCCGAGCAAAGCTTTTGTGTTCTTATGACGGACAGCAAGACCGACTATACAAAAGCCCGTACCCAGGCAATGGTCGATACATCGGACGGCTATAAGATCGCGGATATTGATCTTAAGCTGCGCGGTCCCGGAAACTTTTTCGGACACGAACAGCACGGTCTGCCGCCGATGAAGATAGCGGACTTGGCTGACGACGCGGAGCTTCTCGAAGAGATCGACAAGCTCGCGGAAAATATCATTGCCGCCGACCCTTTCCTTTCCGATCCCGAAAACAAAGGGCTAAAAAATAATGTTGACGAGCTGTTCAGCAAAATATAAAAAACAGGCTTTCCCAAATTCGGGGAAGCCTGTCAGCTTGCAGAAAAAGTTCAGAACTACATAATAGGACATTGCGAAATTTCAAAATACAGCCGCCGCGGCGGAGCAAAGCGTTTTGCCCGAAGGGCATAATGCGCGTAGCCGCGGTGGCTTGGCAAGCGCACCGCGCCAAAGGCGCGATGCGCGGTTTTGAAATTTCAAATTTAAATAAATTCGGGATATTATCTGTGACGACCTCCGCCGCCTCCGTGATGTCCGCCTCCGCCGCCGCTGCGACCGCCGCCGCCGCTTCTGCCGCCTGATGAAGACGAAGTGGTATAGCTGGTGGTATATTCGCGGATAAAGCTGTCCTCACGGCGCGTAATGTCGGTGCGGGTTTTGTCGATATACTGCGACGCGCTTATCGGACTCTTTTTGGTGTAGCTTCTCTTTATGTTCGCCGAGAAGATCAGCGACGCGATAAGCCCGATAATACCTCCGATAAACAACGCCGCTATGTGACTGAGTATAAAATCGGCAAGTCCCAGCCAGAACGCCATAGTCGGGTCGGCGTATCTTTCGACCGCAGAGCAGAAATTCAGACAGCCTACATAATAATTAGCCGAGCTGTAATTCTTATAGACGTTCGCCTTTCTCGGAAGGTCGGATTTAATATTATGATTGTCGAGCGCGTCATAAACGCGGTCAAACATACCGTTTATCCTTTTCTCAAACAGATCTATCGCTTTTCCGCTTGTGGAAATATAGTCGCAGTAAGCTGTATAATTATTATACTGCGGCAGATCATGAGAATTAAACAAAAGCAGAACGATCGAATCGCTGTCTAATCCGAAATTGTCGTCGGAAAATTTGTCCGCGTATTTTTTGGAGGTTTTTCCGTCAAGGTCGGCTGTAATGACAATTCCGATATTCAAACCCGATTTTTCGGAAGCTTCACTCATTTTTTCAAGGAGCTTCGCTTCCTCTGCATCCGTAAGACAATCGTCCAAATCACAAATGACGACCTCGGCGCTGCCGGATCTTGCACTCGCCTGTAGGCATAGAGGAAAAGCCACAAGAACAGCCGCCATCAGCCCGCAAAAAAAGCCGAGGACTTTTCTTCTTATTTTATACACCAAGGAAAAGACCTCCTATCAACGACGCGATAAGCCCCACAGCCGCAAAAAGCCCCGCCGAAGCCCAGAACAGCTTCGCTCTGCTTACCGGGAGCTGACCGAAAGTAAGCCCCGTTTGTCCGTTTATTACAAACGCAAAGTCCTTCCCCTTATACCGATAGTTCAAAAACCACACCGGAAGCAACGCGTAAACGTACTGCTCATTGCGGTAGCTTGTGCCTATGCGGACCTGCTCGAGAGAGGTGTAGCTGTCGGCAGTCCTGCGAAGCTCAGCTTCGCTTGCTTTTTTTATTCTCTCGTCTATCCTTTTTGCGGCTTCTTCTTTTGTTACGTCATATTTCTCCGCGGGACAGCCCGAAAGATATGACATCGAAAACAGCTTTATTCCTCCGTAGTTAAACGGCTCAATGCTCTCCATAAGCTCGTCGTCTATCCTCTTAGAGCCGTCACAGGGAACTCTTATGAAAGCAAGCTTGGCGGTTCTTCCGACGCGGTATTCCTTTGTATTTGTATAGTGGGTATTGCCCCTGCTCCAGCTTCTGACGACCTTTCCGACCGCGTCAAGCCTTGCGTCTACAAGTCCGCTTTTAAGCCAGTACGGGACATAAAGCTGTGAGAGGTTGTTTATCTGCGCTTCAGAAACAAAATCGTTCGGAAGGAACTTTTTATCCCTTGTGTACTCGTCAAACTTTGCCCGCGCCTGTTCCTTTGTGACCGCAAAAGGAATAAGCACATCGGGCTTGTATTCTCCAGAAAGCCTTCCCGAAAGCACAACGGGCGTATGACAGAAATGACATCTCGTGGAGGAGGTAAGCGAATCGCATATTACTCCCGCGCCACAGTTAGGGCAACTGTAAAGCGCGCTCTGACCCGAAAACTCCTCCTGAAGCGCCTGGTCTTCGCTAAGCTCCGGCTCGTTTTGCTCAAGATCTACCGTATCATCGCGCTTTTGAAAAATATCCTTGATCTCGCTCTCGGAAAACATACTGTCGCAGTAAAAGCACTTGAATTTTCCCGAATGCGCGTCAAATTCAAGCGCCGCGTTACAGTTCGGACACTGATATGTAATCGTCTGAACTAAATCCATCACTCATCTTCCTTTCCTATTCTCAGCCGCCTTATCCGAAGCTATTTCAAGCTTCCCAGCACCTTTCCTATGCTGTCGTTTATAATAAGCTCCGCCTTGCTTACGGAAATTTCGCTTTTGTTTATGACTACCAAATGCTTTCCGTTAAAATACCTCACGAAACTCGCCGCGGGATAAACCACAAGGGATGTTCCGCCGATAATAAGCGTGTCGGCGTTTTCGATCTCCTCCACCGCCCTTTCGATATCCTCGCTTTTAAGGCTTTCCTCATACAGCACAACATCGGGCTTTATCATTCCCCCGCACTCACACCGCGGAATGTCCTCGCTTTCCGTTACGGCGGACAGCGGGTAGAATTTTCCGCATTTCATACAGTAGTTCCTATGAACGCTTCCGTGAAGCTCAATTACATTCCTGCTCCCCGCGATCTGATGAAGTCCGTCAATATTTTGAGTGACGACCGAAGACAGTATGCCCCTTTGCTCCCACTCCGCAAGCTTTAAATGCGCAGCGTTAGGCTTTGCATCGGAAAAGATCATTCTGTCGCGGTAAAATCTGTAGAACTCCTCGGGCTTCTGTACAAAAAAGCTGTGTGAAATTATCTGCTCGGGCGGGTATTTATACTTTTGGTTATAAAGCCCGTCAACGCTTCTGAAATCGGGAATGCCGCTTTCGGTCGAAACGCCTGCTCCGCCGAAAAACACTATCCTTTTGCTGTCGTCAATGATCTCCTGTAATGTCATAATTAACCTCATTTCAAACAATTGCGTTTCTGCGGAAATTCTTCACAAGGTATACCACACACCTGAACTCCTTAATTATTGGGAATCCAATTATTTTTGGAGATAGCCTTTCCAAAGAAAAACTCCCAAGTCATTCCCTCGGAGGCTTTTTGTACGCTCTCCCATAAGCGCTTTAATTGACTATTCTTCCGTCCGAAATTCTTATCAGCCGCCGAGCCTGTTTAGCCGTATCCTCGTTATGAGTTATCATAACAATGGTCTTTCCCGACTCGGACAGCGCCGAAAGCAGCCTTAAAACCTCTGCTCCCGAACGGCTGTCAAGATTTCCGCACGGCTCATCAGCTAATATGATCTCGGGATCCGCCGCGACAGCCCGCGCTATCGCGACGCGCTGCTGCTGTCCGCCGGAAAGCTCCGAAGGCCGGTGGTTCGCGCGGGAAGTAAGCCCAACGCTTTCAAGCGCCGAAAGCGACATCTCCATGCGCTTTTGCTTCGGTATTTTCCTGTAGATAAGCGGAAGCTCAACATTTTCAAGCGCGGTAAGACCCGATATCAGATTGAAGCTTTGAAATATAAAGCCGATCTTTCGGCTTCTGATATTTGACAGCTTGTTGTCAGAAAGCTTTGAAACGTCCTCTCCGTCAAGAAAATAATTCCCCGAGGACTGTATGTCCAAACACCCTAAAATGTTCATAAGAGTTGATTTTCCCGAGCCGGAAGTACCTACGACCGTAACATATTCCCCGTCCGAAATTTCGAGCGAGACCCCGTCGAGCGCCCTTATGACCGAGCCTCCGACAGTATAGGTCTTTGTAAGCTCCCTCATGGAAATACTCATAAACATATTCCTCCAAAGCAAATAATTTCTATTATGTATAGCTTGAATATTTTATGTTGTCTTGGCGGATTTATTTAAAATGAAATTTCAAAACCGCGCAACGCTCCGCGTTGCGCTATCCAAGCGGCGCGGCTATGCTTCGCTCCGCCGTGCCGCTTGATTTTTAAAATTTAGTACTCGAATACTGTGTGATTTGGGAGTTTATCTGAAATTCCATTATCTATTTTGGAAATAATTTATCTGTTTATTCCCTCGATATTTTCAATCAAATAAGAATATTCTGGAAAATCGGTTTGTATTCTTCCGCGGCATCGCTTTAGGAAATCCTCACGAAGCTCCGGATCGTCGCGCATCGCCTGTTTCGCCCCCCAAAGGTGGGTAAAGCTGTCCTGCGGGAAAAACAGAAGATCCTTATCAAGAAGGGTCTTTACGGGAGTCTTCGTATACTCCGCGCACATCGCAAGCAGCCTCTGCTCCGCGAAAACCATATATTTCAGATAATCGTCGCAGTCAACAGCGTTTTTCATAAAAGCTATCGACTGGGAGGTGTAAAACTCCTTGAAATCATCGTCGGGGATATACAAAAACGCGGTATTAAGCGGCAAAACGCTTTCGCTGAAATCGGGGATAATATGGTTTTCCGCGCCGAAAAACGAAAGGCTCGGATAGATCTCGTCCGATATCTCCTCGCGGTGGGCGGCGATTATCTCGTCGCCGAATTCGGGCAGCTTCCACACGATAAAATCCGTGTCGATCATCACTATCGGCGCGCTTTGGTCGCGAAGCGCCAAAATTTTCGCTCCCGCCCAGAACATCTTCGGGTTTATTCCTTCAAGGTCGTCCGCAATATTACAACAGATATTGTCCCATATATCTCCGAAGCCTATCTCTTCATAAAACTTGGCGTAAAAGCTGTCACAGCACATCGTTATCTTTCCGCCGAGCTTCCTCCACCGAAGCGCCGAGAGCGCCGTACAGTACAGATCAAAATCCTCCGCGTTTACTTTTTCAAAGCCCTTCGCTTTGGCAGGCGCAAACGAGGAGATGTGTATAGCATCCATTAGTTAATCGCTTTCTCCGATATCCTTCAAAATAAGTATCAGAACTCCGACTACTCCTATTATCAAAAGCGCGATGCCCGCAATAAGTAACAGCATATATACGTCGCCGTCGTAGCTTTCAATAACATAAGGCACAGCGTATTCTTCAACAACGTCTTCCGTAACTCCCAAAAGCGATGAAACAGAAACCTTCAAGAAATTAAACATACCATCGTCAAGCTTTCTGAGCCTTCCTCTGAAATGTATGGTCGTATAATCGTCCGAATCGGAGCTGTCGGTTATGATCCCCTCGACCTCGCTTCGCATCTGCTCTAAGGTCAAAAGCTCATTGTCCTTTCCCGATGATATACCTATGAAGATCGGAGCCTCTTCGTTAAATGAATATTCCATAACCATCGTATAATATTTCGCGACAGTTATTGTTTTGCCGTTTTCTTCCTTTTCCTCTACCGCAAATCTGTCCCAGACAGCGTATACCTCACCCTCGACGATAAGCCCCTCTTCGGCGTTTTCCTTTGTAAGCTCCGACATCTTCAGCTTATCGCCGAAAACGCCGTTTTCTCCGCAGGCTCCTATAACAAGTGCCGCGATACCGAGGAGCGCCGACGCGCAAAACGCGATAAATACTCCGATAACCTTCATTCTATTTTCCCCTGATGACCTTTCTTATTATCAAATTCACTGTTCCCACAACGCCCAAAAATGTCATGACAGCCCCTATAACAATAAACGTGACGATACCGTCGGGGTTGGCGTAGCTTACCAACACATATGGAGCGTAATATTCCGAGGCGTCCGCTTCGGAAACCTTGTATATACGGGCTATGTATTTTCTGAAAAAACCGAGATATTCACCGCTGAGCTTCTGTACCTTGCCTACAAAATGGGTGGTAGTATATTCGTTATAATCAAGCCCATTATAATAATCGAGAGTTTCCTTTTCCATTTTTTCAAAAACCTTCAGCTCGTCGCTCCTTCTCGATGAGACCGCAACAAACATCAGATCGTTATCTCCGTAAAACGAGTATTCAAGCGGCAGCGCAAAATACCTGTCGGTCTTGCGCTCTTTGCTTGTTTGGATCCCGAGCGTTGTATCATACTCCGACGTATAAGCGAACTCATCCCAAAGCTCGTAGATCTCGCCCTCCACGAACCTTCCGACATACAGATCCTTTTCCGTAAGAGTTTCAAGATCGCCGTGCGGCTTATCCCATTCAATTTTATCTCTTATCCCATTAAACAGAAAAACACCGCCGCCAATAGCCAATATAACAAAAATTGATAAAAGCCTAATAAATTTCATAAATTCCTAAAACCCTTCAAATCCAACCAACCAAAGCATTTCCGCGTTATTTACCGAACGGGAAACACAAAGTAAAGCTATATGTTATGTATCCCATAACCATAGCAGTTCAGCTTACAGCCAAAAACACATTCCATCAGTATCCTGTCGTACTCATCGCTGTCCATAACGGTATTCTGTCCGTTTTTCAGCCCAAAGCTCCCGCCAAAGCTTCCGAAAGGACCGCCGAAATAACTGCCAAAATAGCGCGGAAATGAATTCGCGAATAGATTCCCCGAGCCGTACAGCTTATTCCAAAAACCAAAAGAACCGTAAAACGACCGCCATGAGCCGTATTGCTGAGCAAAAAACGTCCTGAGCGCCGAGGCAAAGCTTCCGTAAGCAAAGCTTGTACCGAAGAATGAGCCGTAGCTTGCCAAAAACCGCTCCCACTCCCATTCCCACTCATAGCCGAAAGCTCCGCTTGAAAACGAGTAAAATGAAAACGAACCGCCATACGCGTTCCCGAAGCCGATGTTGAGCAGATATGACGTAAATGAATAACTCGAAAAGTTAAAGCTTCCCAAAAGCTTTAATTTCCACAGCGGAAACGAACCGTATATGCCGCTTTTTCCGCTTGAAGCCAAAAGAATCGCCGATGAGCTTCCGTTCGGAACAGCCTGACGCGAAGACGATATCCCGCTTGAAACGTGCGCGGAGGAATATATATCGGGTAAGCCGGCGTTTTCTTGTGCTGTAACGCTTCCGAACTCCTTGTATTTAATGGGTTGTCCGCCAAAAATCTTAGCGAGCTTTTCTTTAAGATCAGGGTCTTTGGGGGAAATTTTTTCAAGATCATCTGCCAAGCTCTCGCCGCCGTGTGACCTTAGCCACCCGACAAGGCTCCCCGCGGCAAAATAACCGCAGAGCGAAGCCAGATCCAGGTTATCGGGAATTTCATCGGCAGAATATACCTTACGCCGGTTAAGCCACAAAGCACAATTCATAGCACGACACCCCCTACCCTTTTAATAGCATAAATTATAAACAAATCAAAGATATCCAAGATAATTATACCACAAATCGAATAAGTTTTCAACACATTTTTATAAAATATTCTCCAAACAAACCGAAAATTTATACAAAAACCCCGGCGCGGGGCTTCCGCGTCGGGGTCGGGCTGTTCAATTTACGTAATGCCGTATGAGATCAGAATTCATATTTTGTTTTTTCAAAGCTTCTGCCGTTTGTGCTTACATAAAGCACGCCATCGTTTACCACATAGAAATAGGACTCTCCTCCAAAAGAGATAGCGGTAACGTCGTTCATCTTTTCGACCTTAGAGCCTTTGGATGCGCCGCTTGTTGAATAAAGAACGCCGTCTTTTACATAACAGCATACGCCGCTCGTGCTTATGCGGTAATTTTTGACATCATCGCTGATCTTGACAGCTTTCGTTGAATGTCCGTTTGAAAATATAAGATCGCCGTCGGTCGTCAGCGCGTAGATCTTGGTGTGATCGAGGCTTGACAAAAAGCTTTTAACGTTGTCCGCGAGCTTTACGGGTTCGGCGTTTTCGTTGGCGGTGCTGATGGAATAGAGTTTATTCGCCTTAAGATATACGAGATTTTTTCCGTCCTGAGAAAGATCGTATGAGCTTACCGAGCTTGCTATGGTATACTTTTCATAAGAATCGCCTTTAAGAACGTATCTCTTTATGGTAGAACCGGAAATACCGATAAAATCCCTGTAATCATTAAGATATTCTTCGGAATTATGGGGGAACACAGGTTTGACAGAGCCGCTGTCGACCTTTATGGCTTCGCCGAGATTAGGGGAGAAATAGTATGTGGCGGAAGAAGTTGTAAAGAGAATTTTCTTTCCGTCATAAGACCACGTCGTTACGTTTTCGAAATCTGTTTTTATTTTTACCTTATCGCCAACGTTTCGGTTTTTGCAAAAATAAAGGGCATCGTCACTACTGAAGTACATAACGGAGGCGTCATCGCTTATCCCACGCGGACAAAGATCCACTCCTATCTTTTCAGGCTTTGAGCCTCTGTAAAGGTATGTAACGAACTCACCGTCCACATAATCTCGGAACAAAACCGCGTTTCCGTTCGGTGAAGCCATGGTATTTGGAATGGCGGCGGCAGGTGTTTCAAAATCGTCATATATAACACTTTCTTTTCCGCCTTTATACAAGTAAAGGGCCTTGTCGGTATTTGAAAGATAAACGACAGCATTTTTGTTTACCGATGCATGTACAAATATTATGTTGTCATTTACCTCTGTGAGCTTATTTCCATCAACCTTGTAAAGAGTATTGCCGAGGACCAAAGCATTTGTGTTATATGCATAAACATATTTATCAAAAGAATCAACCTCGGTTGAAACAACTTTTCCGTCAACAAACATCGCAATTTCACCATTGACTTTGAAATTGTCAAAAAAATGAGTTGTCTTCTTGAATATGCCCGAGTTCGCCGCGGCAATGTTCGCGAAAATAATAATGAGCGCTAATATCAATACGAGCAGACCCGCGCAGGAAATTAGCAGTATCTTCTTGTTCATTCCGGGAATAAGCTTTTTAACAGCCGCCGTCGCGGAATCCGCCGCGGCGTTCGCTTTATTCAATGCCTTTCCGCCGACATCCTTTGCTTTGTTGGCGATATCTGCCGCGCTTGTTTTCGGTGCGTCCTGGGAAGCGGTCTGTGCCGGATCCTGTATAGGCTGCTGGATGGGAGCCTGCATGGGCGGCTGCGTAGGCTGCTGTATGGGAATTTGCGTATACTGATTGTTGCTTTCCATTTTTGCGCCGCATGAACCGCAGAAAATAGCGTCATCCTTAAGCTGTTCACCGCAATTTGGACAAAACATAAAAACTACCTCCATTAAATTCTACAAGTAAAGGCGGACGATCCCGCCAAAAACAGCAATTATAATTATTATACATTATATGCTCCTTTTTGTCAAGGGCTTTTTTATACTTACTTCCATTAATAAAGTGTACAAAAAATCTTCGCAAAAACTTCGATAAACGGCGTTTGCGAAGATTTTTTTGCAGCATTTTGCCGAGCGTTATCCCATTAGGGATAACGCGGCATAACGCGTACACTTTTAACTTAGAAATCAGCATTAAACAAACTTAATAAACTTATCACTTGACAATCGCGCGGAAAAGTGATAAAATATTAGGTGAAACAACAGTAAAAAAATGATCGAAGAGCTATTAAGCGAGTGCTTCTCAGAGGTAACAAAATGACTTTTTCAAAGGAACAACTGCTCCTTTACGCGATCACGGACGAATTCGCAAACCAAAGGCTTTCGCTTTTCGAGCAGGTCGAATATGCGCTTTCCGGCGGCGCGACAATGATACAGCTCCGCGCCAAAACGCTGAGCGCGGACGATATCGCCGCAAAGGCGAAGGAGCTTCTGCCTCTTTGTCATAAATACGGCGCGGCGCTTATAATAAACGACGATCCGTTCATAGCCGCAAAATGCGGCGCGGACGGAGTTCATGTCGGACTTACGGATATGCCCGTAAGAGAGATACGCGAAAGGTTCGGAAGCGGGCTTATTGTCGGTGCAACAGCCAAAACCGCTGTTCAGGCAAAAACCGCCGAGGAACAGGGCGCGGACTATATCGGCGTAGGGGCAGTCTTTCCCTCTCCGACAAAGAATAACGCCATAAGAATAACCGCCCAACAGCTTCGGGAAATAACCGCGTCGGTTGATATCCCCGCTGTCGCTATCGGCGGCATAACCGCGCAAAACGCTCTTATGCTCAAAGGCTGCGGTATAAGCGGGATCGCCGTGGTTTCGGCGGTTTTCGGAGCGCCTGATATCAAGGCGGCAGCCGATGAGCTTAATAAGACCGCTCGGGAGATCGTCGGATGACCGCAGCACCGACGCGGAGGCGCTGAAAACGTAAACAAACGCCTTACAGAAGACAGGCGTTTCTAAAGCACAAGGTAAATCGCAGTATATTCTCAAACAAAGGAGCTGAACTAATGAGCATAAAGAAATGTCTTACAATCGCCGGCTCGGATTGTTCGGGCGGAGCGGGGATCCAGGCGGATCTGAAAACCTTTTCGGCGCACGGCTGTTATGGCGCGAGCGTTATCACTTCCGTTGTCGCGGAAAACACATCGGGCGTTATTTCGATGTTCCATATACCTGTTGAGGAGGTTGAAAAACAGCTCGACGCGGTTTTTCAGGACATCGAAATCGACGCGGTAAAGCTCGGAATGCTTCCGACCGCCGAAATTATCGAGGCGGTCGCAAAAAAGCTCATAGAATATTTGCCGCAGTATATCGTATGCGACCCTGTGCTTGAAGCGACAAGCGGCGACGCCTTGAGCGACGGAAACACTATCCAGGCATATATCGAGCATATTTTCCCTCTCGCTACGCTCATTACGCCGAATATTCCCGAGGCGGAAGCCTTTACGGGAATGATGATCTCAAGCACAAGCGATATGAAAGCCGCCGCGGAGGCGCTGTATTCGCTCGGAACAACCGCTGTTCTCGTAAAGGGCGGTCATCTCGAAAAAGGTCACGCGACGGATATTCTTTATGACGGAAAGGATTTTTCATCAATAAAGGTCATGAGAGTAGATTCGCAGAATACCCACGGAACGGGCTGTACGCTGTCTTCGGCGATAACCGCCAATCTTGCACAGGGCTTTGCGCTCGGCGGAGCGGTTTTCTCCGCAAAGGACTACGTGACCGAGGCAATATCAGGTTCATTTACCGTAGGAAAAGGACAAAGTCCGGTAAATCATTTTTACGAGATGTGGAAAAAGATAAAGCGTTCGACATAAACGGCGTTTGTTTTTCGCTTATTTTACAGCTTTGGAGGGTTGGTTTTGGATAAATACGCGGAGATCCTTGAGCTTTTCGGCATTGAAGTTCCCGTTGGATACAGCGCGGAGGAAATTGAAAAAGCGAAGTCCGAAGTCGGGGGGCTGCCGTCCGAGCTGGAACAGTTCTACCTGAATTACGGAAAATCACCCGAGCTGCACGGCTTACAGGACGAGCTTATCCTTCCGGGTCAACATAAGGCATTGCTTGATAAAGACTACATTATCATCTTTAACGAAAACCAGGGCGTTTGTCAGGCGGGAATCAAGAAATCCGACGCGGCTCTCCCCGACCCGCCCGTTTATACGAGCGTTGATGACGGTGAGTGGAAATTAAGCTGTCCGCGCGTATCGGATTTCCTTATCGCTATGTTTGGGTATCAGGCGAGCATCTGCCTTGAGTTTTCGCCCGAGGAATTTTACTTTATCACCCAAGAGGAAAAGGAAAAAATAGAACGGCTGTTCAAAAAGTGTGAACAGCATTTTGACAACTGGCTGTACGATTGGAACATAACGCTTTACGGCGACAACAATAACGGCAGGATCGCGCTTATGGACAACGGCGGGGATATTCAGATGAATTACGCCGCGAATACCGAGGAAGAGTTTATCCGTATGCAGAAGCTGCTTGACGGGATCGGCGAACCAATATAGTAAAAAAATTAAAACAATAAGGAAGGAAACCATATGAGAGAATATAAAACACAAATGGAAGCGGCGAAAAAGGGGATAATAACTCCCGAAATGAAGGTCGTCGCCGAAAAGGAATATCGTGACGCGGAGTTTATCCGTGAAAAGGTAGCTAAAGGCGAGATCGCGATACCCGCAAATGTCAATCACACTGCGCTTTCCGCCGAGGGCATAGGCGGCGGGCTTCGCACAAAAATAAACGTAAATCTCGGTATATCGGGCGACGCGAAGGACTACGACCTTGAAATGCAGAAGGTAGATATGTCTATAAAATTCGGCGCGGAAGCTATTATGGACCTGTCAAACTACGGAAAGACAAACAAGTTCCGCAAGGAGCTTATCGCGAAGTCTCCCGCTATGATAGGGACAGTTCCGATGTATGACGCTATCGGTTATCTCGACAAGGATCTGCTTGAAATTTCCGCCGAGGACTTTCTGAAGGTCGTGCGCGCTCACGCGGAAGAGGGCGTTGACTTTATGACCATTCACGCGGGAATAAACCGCAGAGCCATAGAAGCATTCCGCCGCGACCCGCGCAGGATGAACATAGTTTCGCGTGGCGGCTCGCTTTTGTTTGCGTGGATGATGATGACGGGAAACGAAAACCCGTTTTATGAGCATTATGACGAGGTTTTGGACATTCTTCGCGAATATGACGTTACTGTTTCGCTCGGTGACGCGCTGCGTCCGGGCTGTATAGACGACAGCTCCGACGCGGGACAGATAGCGGAGCTTATCGAGCTTGGCGCGCTTACGGAACGCGCATGGGCAAGAGATGTCCAGGTAATGGTCGAGGGACCGGGACACATGGCGATGAACGAGATCGCGGCAAATATGCAGCTTCAAAAGCGCATCTGCCACAACGCGCCGTTTTACGTTTTAGGTCCTCTCGTAACGGACATCTTCCCGGGCTATGACCACATAACCTCAGCTATAGGCGGAGCGATCGCCGCGGCAAGCGGCGCGGATTTCCTGTGCTATGTGACTCCCGCCGAGCATCTGCGGCTTCCCGATCTGTCGGACGTTAAGGAAGGGATAATCGCGTCGAAGATCGCCGCTCACGCCGCCGATATCGCAAGGGGAGTTCCCCACGCCCGCGACCGCGACAACGAAATGGCGGATGCACGCCATGCTCTTGACTGGGAAAAGATGTTTGAGATCGCCGCAGACCCTGAAAAGGCGCGCGCGTATTTTGAAAGCACTCCTCCCGCCGACCGACACACTTGCTCTATGTGCGGAAAGATGTGTGCTGTTCGCACCACGAACATGATTTTAGAGGGCAAAGAAGTAAAGTTCTGCTCGGAGAAATGACCGCACGGCTTGGAATTTTTAGGAAAAATGTTGACAAATGCTTTTAGTTGTAGTATAATAAGGGTGAGCAGAAATGCTCGGTATGGAAGTTTCGGCTTCTGTAAAAAGCGTGTGGTCCCTACCGTAAGTGGGAGTTTTAAAAGTGGTGGACCCTACCGTGAGTGGGAGTTTTAAAAGCAGTGGACCCTACTGTGAGTGGGAGTTTTAAAAGAGGAAGGCTGCGTTTCGGCGCAGCCTTTTTATATTAAGGAGCTTTGAAATGAAACAGGAAAGATTTTCAATTTACTGTATTGATATGAAATATATTAGTGATTTGAATAAAATACATAAATAAGCTGTGCCGTTTAAGGCATGGCTGTTTATTTTACCGCAAAATCGAGACGGAATCATGATCGGAAATGCTCAAAAATTTCCGAAAACAAGTGAGACTTTTATTGTTTTTATACGACTAATGTATGAAGGGATAAGACCCTTGGAAAGGAGCAGGTCAATGGACAACGGTGCAAGTAGCTACCGCCGTTACCTTGAC
>JAFLUE010000219.1 GCA_022508945.1 Oscillospiraceae bacterium | reverse complement strand
AATTTCTTTTTAAATAAATCCGTCAAAACAACGTTTTTGGGTTTTTCTACAAGCTCAAGGGGAACCCTTTTTTTAAAGGGTTCCCCTTGTTAGCTACCTTACAAGCTTTGAAAATTCGAGAGCTTTTCCGACGTCGCCGTCTACCTTGAGCTTACCTGTTGTAAACGCCAAGACGGGGTCGAGCTTTCCGTTAAGAAACTTCAAAAAGTTTTCGGGGCTCATTGTGATCGCGCAGCTTCTGTCGTTATACTCATACGGCTCCGCGGACACTTTTCCGTCTTTGATCTCAACATAGAAAACTCCTCCGTTTTCTCCCGTGAGATTGACCTGAACAGCGAGAAAATTCGTCTGTGTTCCGTCGATCTCCTTTGCTTTTTCCTTTACTGTCGCTAAAATTTCCTTAAACGTCATAAAAAGCTCCTTTCAGCTTATTTTTACAATTTCAGTCAACGTGAATGACCTCAACGGGACAAGACTCCGCTGCTTCTCGGACAGCATCCTCATTACCGTCGGGCTTTGCTATTACCTCCGACAGCCCATCGTCCGCGATTCGGAAAACCTGAGGACAAACCTCCGCGCAAACTCCGCAGCCGATACAGCCGTCACGGTCAACAACAACCTTCATTTCGATCCCTCCTTTAAGATATAAGATAATTTTCCCAAAGGACGGAAATTTATTCAATGCGTAACGCTTAATTTGTAATGCGTAAATTTGTTCAGGTTACAGCGACACGCAATATAATTAAGCGTTCCGCGTTAAAATTTAATTCAGCGTATAAAATTTGTTCTGATAACAGGCTCGCTTTCGGGGAAAGTTATCCCCGCGGCTCTTCCTGCCTCGATGCATTTAAGCAGCCACGCCATGTTGTTTGCGAGAGTACGCATTGTCTGAAGTCCCTCTTCGTCCTTAAGTACTTGTTCGGGAGTGTTTCCGTGAACCTGATTCCAATACTGTGAGGAAACGATCGGCATACTTGTTATGGTAAAATACTTGTTTATCTCGTCGAATGCCGCCGAAGCGCCGCCCCTCCTACAGCTAACGACCGCCGCCGCGGGTTTTCCGACGAACTTCGGCTTTCCCGAATAAAAAGCCCTGTCCATAAACGAGCTTAGCGCGCCGGATGCGGCGGCGTAGTGTACAGGCGACCCGAAAATAAATCCGTCCGCGCTCGCCGCTTTTTCAACAAACTCATTTACGCTGTCCGATACAACACACTTTCCGAGCTTTGCACAGCCTCCGCAGCCCATACAGCCCGAGATCGGCGTTTTTCCGATCCAAAAAAGCTCCGTTTCGATACCGTTTTTGTTCAGCGCCTTTTCCGCTTCACACAGCGCGGTATATGTACATCCCTTTTCATTCGGCGATCCATTCACAAGAATGACCTTCATAATAAAACCTCCGCTTAATTTAATTCGTAATTCGTAATGCGAGAGCGTTATAGACTGATACATAATTACGCATTACGAATTAAGCCTTACGCATTATAATTTAATCTCCCGTTGATTCGCGCAGTATCAGGCTGTGCGGGAGCATATATGTAGACGTGTCCTGAAGCTCCGACGAGATATTTGACATAAGCTTTTCCGCGACCGCCTTTCCCTGAAGATAACATGGCTGGTCTACGGTAGACAGCTTCGGAATAAACATATTTGAATAAGCGATATTATCAAAGCCGATAAACAATATGTCCTTTCCGACCGTTATGCCGTGTTGGATAGCACAGTTCATCGCGCCTATGGAGATCGTATCGGAGATCGAAAAGACCGCGTCGGGTCTTTCGGGAAGCGCCAAAAACAGCTCACACGCTTTAATTCCCGTATCTGTGGAATAATCCCCGAAATAAACCAGGTTTTCGTCGACCGGTATATCCGCTTCCTTGAGAGCGCGGTAATATCCGTTTTCGCGATCAACAGAAGACTGACTTCTGATCTCTGTCGTTATAAGCGCGATCCTTTTTCTTCCTTTTCCGAGAAGATATTTTGTCGCGTCATATCCCGCGCGCTCATTGTCTATCGTAACACAAAGAACTCCGTCCGTATTCAGTCTTTCGAGGCAGATAGCAAGCTTATATTTCCTGGCAAGGTCCGTGATCGTTTTGCTGTCGAGCTTCGGCGCAAGCAGGACCGCCCCGTCCACCGCCCTCGAAAACAGCATTCCGAGCAAATGCAGCTCATGCTCCGGGTCATTTCGCGAGGTCGCGATAAGAACATCATATCCTTTTTTTGTGCAGGCATCCTGCATTCCCCTCAGAACATCATTATAAAAGCTCTGGTCGGTAGAGCTTATTATTGCCAGAATGCGCTTTGTTTCACTTTTCCGCAGATCTCTTCCGAGGAAATTCGGACTGTAGCCAAGCTCCTCAACTGCGCGGTTTACCGCGTTTACAGCTTCCTGAGAAACGTTGTTTTTATTGTTCAGAACTCTCGATACTGTTGCGACGGATACATTTGCGGCTTTAGCGACGTCTTTTATAGTTATATTCATATTACTTCCCCTTTTATGAAAATTCCACGGAATTTTTTGTTCTTAATATATATAATACACTATTTTATAAACGTTTTCAATGGGCAAAATGCACAAATAAATGAAATAAAGTTTTACATTTGGTACTATGTTGTTTTGGCGGATAGTTTGAATAACGTTGTTTTGATGGTGGGTTTAAATAACGTTGTTTTGGCGATGGGTTTAAATAACGTTGTTTTGACGGTGGGTTTAAATAACGTTGTTTTGACGATGGGTTTAATAACGTTGTGTCGGACGGATTGATTTAAATAGAAATTTCAAAACCGCGCAAAGCTGCGCTTTGCGCTATC
>JAFLUE010000218.1 GCA_022508945.1 Oscillospiraceae bacterium | reverse complement strand
ACGCGGGACCGAACAGCGTATCGGGCTTCAGCCCATGCTCGTTTATGCATTCGGCGTAATATTCGCCGAGCCGCGCAAGCTGCATACCCGTTTTATAATTTCCGCAGTTTATGAAGTAGGGAGCGACTCTCCCGCTTTTCAGCGTAAACTCCCCGAAGCGGAGAACCCCGCAGTCCGTCATAAACTTAATAAAGCTTTCCTTATAGTTCATAATTATCAGACTCTCTCATCATCAGCACACATCTATAAATTTCCTTATATACATTATAACATAGCATATTCTCTTTTTCAAGAGTTTTTATAGTTTTTTTAGAAAAATATAAAATTTTTTTTGCAAAATAAATGAAAAATTTTATTTGCACACTTGACATTTCGGTTAATTTAGTGTACAATAGAATATAGACTGTTTGTCAATTCATGCAGTCTCTGACGTTTATGACGCTATGTTTATTATAACGTTGCGGCGGCTGAATGTATGATTTACGGAGTTATCTCCTTATTTACTACATTTCTATTCTTTTTTATGCGGCAGAATGCTGCCGTTCAAATATGGTCTCCGTTTTATCGGCGCTTTTAAGGCGGCTTGATTGCCGCTTACAGTGGGGTTGCGGCTTAAAGCCGCAAGTTTTTCCGATATATGCCGTTTTTACGGAGCCGAAAGCAAAATAAAATAATAGATTAATGAGTGGGGGTACTTGCGCGGCATATTGTCACTTTTTTACAAAATTTTGCACGGATTTTTGTCCGGCTTGAACGAAATTATGTGTGACGATGATGCAGTAGGAGGAAAATTGTATATTCTCCGCCGAATTTTATCGCAAGGTATGTTCTTCATGCTGAAAAAGAGGAAAGCATACCGTGCGAACTAAATTCATGGAGGGGAACGATAATGCAAGTCGAAATTTATGTCGCTGTGCTTATTGGATTAGCGGCATTGGTTGTCGGAGCGGTCGCGAGCGGCTTTATCTGCTTTCAGCAGGGTATAAAGCACCGCATCAAATCCGCCGAGGCACAGTTCGAGTCTGCGGAAAAAGAGTCGGCGAGGATTATCGAAGAGGCCGGCGAAAAAGCGGAGGCAATGAAAAAATCCGCGCTCGTCGAAGCTAAGGACGAAATCTACGCGCTGAGAACCGACGCCGAAAAGGAGATCAGTCGGTTAAAGTCTGACGCGGAAAAAGAACTCAAGGAACGCCGAGGCGAAATTTCGCGCTCCGAGCGCAGAATAGCGCAAAAGGAAGAAAATCTCGACAAAAAGAACGACAAAATGGAGAAGCTCGAGGAACAGCTTCACCAAAAGCACAAGAAAGCCGACGAGAAGATCGCCGAGGCGGAACAGCTCAAAGCAAGCCAGATGGATATTCTCGAAAGGATCTCGGGCTTTACCGTAGAGCAGGCAAAGGATCATTTGCTCCAGATGCTCGACTCGGAGCTTAACCACGATAAGGCTCTGAAAATTTCGTACTATGAACAGCAGCTCAAGGACGAGAGCGACGAAAAGGCAAGAGAATATATCTCTCTGGCAATTTCAAGACTCGCGGCGGATACTGTTTCCGAAACGGCGGTTTCGGTCGTGGCTATCCCGAATGACGAGATGAAGGGAAGGATCATCGGTCGTGAGGGAAGAAACATAAGGGCGCTTGAAACGCTGACGGGCGTTGATCTTATAATCGACGATACTCCCGAAGCCATAACGCTTTCGTGCTTTGACCAAGTGAGAAGAGAGATCGCGAGAATTGCTCTCGAAAGACTTATCCAGGACGGAAGGATCCATCCCGCGAGAATAGAGGAAACCGTTGAAAAAGCTCGCAAGGAGGTCGAGGTCCGCATTAAGCAGGAGGGACAGCGCGCTGTTCTCGAAACAAATGTAAACGGACTGAATCATGAGCTTGCAAGGCTTATCGGACGTCTGAAATACCGCACATCGTTCAGACAGAACGTTTTAAACCACTCGATCGAGGTCGCCCAGCTTGCGGGTATCATGGCGAGCGAGCTTGGGGTCGACGCGGCTCTCGCAAGACGCGCGGGACTGCTCCATGATATCGGAAAGGCGCTGGATCACGAGATCGAAGGCTCTCATGTTCAGATCGGCGTAGATGTGTGCAAAAAGTATAAGGAAAGCGCCGAGGTCATCCACGCCATCGAGGCTCACCACGGCGACGTTGAATGCAGAACGGTAATAGCGTGTCTCGTACAGGCGGCCGACGCGATAAGCGCGGCAAGACCCGGCGCGCGCTCGGAGAATTACGAAAACTATATCAAGCGTCTTGAAAAGCTTGAGGAGATCTGCAATTCGTACAGCGGAGTCGAAAACTCCTTTGCCATTCAGGCAGGCCGCGAGGTCCGCATCATGGTAAAGCCCGAACAGGTAAACGACGACGATATGAAGGTTCTGGCGCACGATATTGCCAAGCGTATCGAAAACGAAATGGATTATCCCGGACAAGTAAAGGTCAATATGATCCGCGAAAGCAGAGCGATTGATTACGCCAAATAATAACAAAGCAGGAACAAGTGTTTTGTTCCTGCTTTCAGTTTGTAGAAAAAGTAAAGTTCGGAACTACATAATCGAGCATTGCGAAATTTCAAAATGCAGCCGCCGCGGTAGAGCAAAGCGTTTTGCCCGAAGGGCATAATGCGCATAGCCGCGGCGGCTTGGCAAGCGCACCGCGCCAAAGGCGCGATGCGCGGTTTTGAAATTTCAAATTTAAATAAATTCGGGATAGACAACTTTAATATAAGCACTTGAAAACAACGCAGCAGTCAAGCGCGGAATTTCAAAAATAATCGACGCGTATGAGCTGCGCTCATACGCGTCGATTTGATAG
>JAFLUE010000217.1 GCA_022508945.1 Oscillospiraceae bacterium | reverse complement strand
AAAGGAGTGTAAGGATAGATGAAATTAGGCATCGTGGGAGACGGGCCGATTTTCATAAGTCCTCATAGCTTCATATAGGTTCATAAAAGAGCATGGATGATAGGATTTCAAAAACTTTTGCGACATATAGCTCCATGTAGAAAGATAAAGCTCTATGCCAAATTGGTGTAAGATTGGTGTAGAGGATAGAGGCAGCGTAACAGGGAAACGGCCTCCTTCGGGTAACCCGAGGGAGGCCGTTTTCATTGCCGGCACTCAAAGTCCCTTGCTCAAAAGATACACGCAGTATTGATTCATGGAAACGCCTTCCTCGCTGGAGCGCTGAGCGAGAAGACGGTGCAGGGACTTCGGCAGACGCAGCTTGAACTGCCCGCTGTAATCCTCTGCCCGAGACGGCTCGGGAATGGCGATCCCATCTTCAAGACACGCGGAAAACCACTCGCGCTTGGCGTCCTCCAACAACTCAAACCCTTTGTCGACGGTCGGCGCGGCGGTAACGCATCCGTTCAACTCGGGACAGCGCAGGGCATAGCCGCCTTCTTCCTTGTCTTCGACGACCTCAGCCACCATAGCAATGTATGCCTTGTTGGGTGCATGATAGCATGGTGTCATATATGGTGTCAATACGAGATGGCGTGATGCTGAGCCCCAAAATAGAATCTGGCGCTGACGTCTATAGATCATGTACGCGCCGGCCTCAACAAAGAGTCATGAGCGCGGCGACGTTGTGCAGACGGACCTTTGGCTGGAGGAGAAGAGATTGCCTCTGCTCGGCAAAAATGAACAAGAAGCCCGACGCCCTATCACATCAGGGGCATCGAACCTTGCTCTTTGTGCTTTGCTTATCCCCGGTAAAAAAGCAAGGGCTTTAGGTCATATTGCTTTGTGGCTCCACTATAGGTATGTATGTTTTCGGATTGTTTGGTTCGTATCTGGACTACACAGGAGTAATCAAAGTGTCAAATCATTATCACGCAGGTAGTCCATAAAAGAAGACACGATCCGTTTGCTTCGATCCAGAATATCAGCTTCCGTAAAATCTGTTCTGTCAGCAGCCATGGTGAGAAGTTCCCGTATCCGCGTACCCTCTTTCTTTTGATTCCGACTGTTGATAAAACCACGATAGTATTTCACTTTATCAACGAAACGGTAATCAGCGGCGCGAATGTTAATTCGCTTTTCCAGTAGAGATTTGTTGCCCAACGCATCAAGACTTTTGACATTCTTCAGCGACTTTTCCTTGTCCTGACGGTTACGGGCGTAGATATGCTCAATCTCAAATGTAGTCTCAAGGGAGAGAAGTTCTTGCTCACTGTTCTGAAAGGCCCACCATGCCACCATCGACTTTGTAATCGGTCGGGCATTATTAAAGCTAAAATTAGAAAGCATACCCTCCACTCTACTCGCATCAAATTTGAAATCGGAAAAGGTAACGGGCTGGTCGTTCACGATATTGGCCATTTCAGCGTATACTGGGGTCCTGAGTGCGTTGACGCCGGGATTTGTAATCGCATAGGTCCAGATAAAGGCTGTAATTTTATTAAGGAACGAATAGAAGGCGTCGTCATCTAATTGTCCATCCGGGTCTTTGTTCTGCATAAAATACACAGAAACAAAATATGTCCACATGCTGTTCGGCGCATAATTTAACACAAAAAGTCTGCAAAGGACTCTCTGTGAGAAGCGATCTTTATCTTGATTCGAGATGTCCTCCCAGAAATGAGCAAGGTGGATAAGATTATCAAAGGTGTCCCTTTCCTTCAACAGCGCGTATCCATCTTTTTCGTAGAATTTTCGCAGTGCCTCCGTGGTCGAGGATTTAATGCCCATCTTTGCGCGGACATAGTACATATACCGGGTGAAAAGCTCGTCCATCGGCGTACCCGTAAGAGGATGGAATGTTCTTTCGCAGAGCGCTTCTAAATCTTTCCACTTGCCAATAAATTCAGCTTTTTCACCTAATTTAGTATAATACTTATAGAGCTGCGCTTTAAAGATATCTGCGTCAGATAAAGGCTTTCCGCGGTCATTCAGCGTGGAAAAAATGCGCAGCGCGGTATCCTGGGACTCTGCCTCGATCGGCAACAAGATACAGTTATTCATAACGCGAGTGGGTAGATAAGCAAAATAGGTCGGGTAGTGATCCAGAAAAGCGTCAATGCAGCTTTGGAAAAAGCGATAGTTTATCGCATAGGGGCTTTTCTGACCCTTGCTGACATCTCCGGTGCGCAGGATTTCAAGAAACTCTTCCTTGGCTTCGTCAGTGGCAACCTCCGAGTCGATTTTCAATTCCTGCATATTAGGCTCGCCAAATTCATCGGTTTTCCAAAGGCATTTCTCGATGTTTTGTTTCGTAGAAATGGATGCCTTATCCTGCATATGCCCAAATTTAGCATAAAAGGCTCGGAGAAGCAGCATAAGCGTGGTAAGTCGCTGCTGCCCATCAATCACTTCCATTTTCCCGTTATCAGTATTTTTGAATGTGACAATCGGCCCCAAGAAGTATTCGCTGTTGCTGTCGAAGTCTGTACGGCCATTATCCGGAATAGCAAAGGCAAATATATCATCCCACAGAGTTCGACACTCGCTTTCTCCCCAAGCATATGGCCGCTGATAATCCGGAATAAGAAAATCCGCCCGTTTATCTTGGAAAAGATCTTTTATCGTTTTCTGATCCACATTAAGCTTTGACATCTATAGCCACTCCTTTCTTTGTTCCACATTTCAAACAAACGCTGCTAACAGGAAATCACGTTATTAGGCAGGATATCTATTCCATAGAGACTTCCAAGCCGCTGAGGTCGATCTCATACTTCATCTCCTTCGGCAGTTGCGCCGGCTTG
>JAFLUE010000216.1 GCA_022508945.1 Oscillospiraceae bacterium | reverse complement strand
CGCGTCCTACGACCGCGATAAGCGCAAGACCGTCGATGATCTCAAAATGGTCGGGGCGAACGGTCTCGCGTATCCTTTCGGAAAGCTTTTCGCGCTGACCGTCAAGCTCCTTTGAGTTTACAACAACGCTTACGGTGTCGATTCCCGTAGGGATATGCTCGGGGAAGATCTCGTGGTTTTCGAGGACCTGTAAAAGCCTTCTCATAAAGCCCTTGCTCGTATTCATTCTGTCCTTTTCGATCGAGATAGCCGAGAAATCCTTTTTGCCGGCGATACCCGTGATCTGATATTTCGAGGGGATATTGCCGGCGGTCGGAACGATAAGCGTTCCCTTGTCGTCGGGAGCGTTTGTGTTTTTGATGTTTATGGGGATATTCGCGCTTCTTACGGGGAAAATAGCGTCCTCGTGGAGAACTCCCGCGCCCATGTACGAAAGCTCTCGAAGCTCGGAATAGGTTATTACCTCGATCCCCTCGGGGTTCTTTACAATTCGCGGGTCTGTAACCAAAAATCCAGAAACGTCTGTCCAGTTTTCATAAAGCGACGCATTTGCCGCTTTTGCGACGACCGAGCCTGTAAAATCCGAGCCGCCGCGCGAAAAGGTTTTTATCGAACCGTCGGGCATTGCGCCGTAAAATCCCGGAATGACAGCCTTCGGAGTTCTGTCGAGGATAGCTCCGAGGCAGGCGTTTGTTACGTCATCGTCGAATTTTCCCTCGCGGTCGAAGAAAATGCCCTTTGCCGCGTCAACAAACTCATAGCCTAAATAATTCGCGAGGATAATTCCGTTTAGATATTCGCCGCGTGAAGCCGCGTAATCGCGGTTTGCGCCTGCGCGAAAATCCGCGCCTATCTTTACATACTCGTCCTCAAGCGACAGCGACAGACCGAGGTCGCTTATTATTCCGTTATAACGCTCTCTGATCGGCGCGAATGCCTTTGCGAAATCCTCGCCGGTAAGAACTCTCTCATAGCACTGATACAGCATATCCGTAACCTTTGTGTCGTCCGGAAAACGCTTTCCGGGCGCGCTCGGAACTACATAACACCGCTCACTGTCGGCGTGGATTATATCCGCGACCTTCCTGAACTGATTTGCGTCGGCAAGCGAGCTTCCGCCGAATTTTACTACTTTGCTCATAAAATACCTCTCCTGATATATAAGAATTATATTTCATTATATCATATTATGCACGAAATTTCAATATATTTTGCGAAACAATTGACATATGGCCAAAAGGCGTTGACTTTTGTGATTTTGTGTGGTAAGATTATTGTAAACAGTCGATCCAACTTTAAAATTATAGCCTGTTCATATAAACGCTCAACGCCCGTCTTGCGGCTGATCTTCCGCATAACTTCGTTATTTTTTTGAGCGTTTTGCGCGAAGCGCATAATGCGTACATACAGTATTACTGCGAAAAAAAAGCCTCGTTCTGCGAAAGATCCGATTTGCAGTCCGAACCTTTCGGTTTATTTGAACAGGCTCTAAGGAGAATCCTTATGACGTTAAACGCGGCTTTCATCAAGGTCTTCGGGGAGGTTTTCGAACCGCTTGGGTTTAAGAAAATCAAGAGCAGATATCCGTATTTTGTGCGTGTCGTACCCGGCGGGGAGATCATTCATTTGATTACGGTCATTCCGGATCAAGGCATAATGCGTAACGAAAGTGCATTTGTAATTTGCGGCGGTGTCGCTACGGTATACAGAGGGAAAATAGACCTCACTGTCAGCCCTCGGGATTTAAATTGGCTTATTAGAAATACAGATGTTTACGGTAAACTGTATTCGGATAAAAATGCTTCTGAAATGTTTGAAAAGCTGAATCGCTTTATCTATATGCCGGATGATGAGTATTCGCTTACAGACGCGCTTGATGTTGCTCTTGGTTATACAAAGCAATTCTTGCTGTCTGTACTTGACAAGGTATCCACCCTTTCGGAATGTGCTGATTTTTACCGGCTGTTCAGACCAATGGCACTTTATATATATTGCGATAAAGACTGGGGAATAAGTCATTACGGCGGAGAAGACAATGAGGGTCTGATGCTGTTAAAAATTTATGATATGAACGCGTATGAGAGTATGTTAAGAGAGGAGATAGAGCGATCCAAAGAAGATACGCTGCGTATGATGAATACCGGCAGAAGCTTATATACGCAGGAAATGATTGACGCCGAGTACCAAACACATTTAGATGCGTTAAAAAAACTTTTGGCTCAATATGACATATTGCTTAACGATCGGGAGCGGAATAAAGAGGTATCTGATGAATTGGAACGCCGAAAAGCGGTCAATACAGAAACACTCAGAAGTTACGGGTTAGAAATATAAGGAGAAGCACATGGGAAGATTTTCGACAACGGTACATATCAAAAATAATGATGACAGAATGAAATTTGTCAACACATTCTGCGATGTAATGAAAAAACGCGGGTTTGTGGCTTGTTCGGAGGAAGAAGCGACGGCTTCGTATATACTTGCTTACGGCGAGGGTTGGGTGACGCTCGCGAACGAGGACTACAAGGACAATCCCACAAAGTCGTCCGAGGATATTTGCGAAATGTCGAAAGCGCTGAAAACAAGCGCTCTTTCCGTTGAGGTCGTGGACAGCGATTTCGCGATCATGACGCTTTGCGCTCCGAACGGCACAGAGGACAAAGTCGTAGTAGGCGACGGTTCGGGATACGGCGTTGACGAGGCAGAAGGAGATCAAAAGCTATGGAATCCGTTGCTTTCTGACGGCAAGACATGGGCGCAGTTTTCCGAGGCAGCGGCGGCTCGGGAAGTCTTTGTTGAGGACGCGCTGGGCAAGGTGGCGGCTGTGCTTGGGATAGACCCGTATT
>JAFLUE010000215.1 GCA_022508945.1 Oscillospiraceae bacterium | reverse complement strand
AGGGCATTTTGATCCGTATAATAAAAGCATTTATGCTTTTATTATACCATATTTTGTTTAAAAAGTCAACCAAATAACAAAAGCTTTTCATTTTGAATACCGCCGACTGTCACTGAAAGCAAAGCCGCTCTTGAGTTTCAGCTCAAAAGCGGCTTTATTTATTAAGTTCCAAAATATAATTTGCCGATTGCTATTTATTCGGAACATATAAATTGCGCTGATAGGAATGCTTTACTGAACGGGATTGTTTACTATTCCCACAAACAGCGGAAGACCTGTTCCGCTTACTATCTCAAAGATAAAAGGTCTGTCAAGTATAAAATCGACCTCATCGTCCGGCGGCGGAGCGGCTCCCGCGCTGAGCATGATAGTGAGCGATGCGGCTTTACAGCCGTCCTCGTCAATTATTACCCTCGTGTCCTGCTCCGCTTTAGCTAACGCAATACCGTCTTCGATCACGGCTTTGGTCAGCGGGCTGAAATCGGATATTTCGGGGTCAAAAATGTCGGTTATACCAAGCTCACACAATCCGTCCCTAAGGTCAATTTCAGAGGATACATCAAATTTGGGTATGGACATATTTACTTTAATATATTTTCTGTTCGGATATATTGAAGCTCCGCCGTAACTCATCATATAACCCATCATTTCATCATCGGTTAACAGTTCCTCTACAGAGACTCCATCATCCGGAAGAATAAGCCTCATCGAGCCGTTGTTTTCAAGACCCATTGAGATAGAGGCAAATTTGTCGCCCCAGAAATAAGTTGTATCTCTTTTCGAGTTCATAAAGTCGCATTGTACATCACCATCGGGCGAATGGAATGTTCCCGGCTCGGTTTTTTCCTTGAAGAACTTATGGTTCCATTTTCCGCTGTAGCTGACGGTAGAAGCAAGCGCAAGAACCGTTTCCGGATCCATTTCCATGCCCGATACATAATCTTTCAGAAGCCCGTCGGTCTGCTCATTAAGCCAAGCCTGCAATAATTTGTTATAGTCTTCGGAAGACGGATCGCCTGTAAATACAGAGGAATAGTAGTTGCTTGCAAGCAAATCGACTGTATTTTGATTATAAGTGATATTATTGTTTGTCCACAGCGACGTCGCGAGAACACACTTTGCCATTCCATCGTCCATATAATTTGCCTGCCAGATAGATTTTGCGTGGGAGCGAAGCGCATCAATATTGCTTTGTGCAAGCGCGTCAAGTATCTGTCGGCGTGTATCGCCGTCCGTGATCTCGGCGGACATACCGAGTGCCATATACAAGCTCAGTGGAGAGTATATTATATTTTTTGTTCCCGCGTCCGAAAGAAATGTTCGTGTGCTGTTTGAAAAGAAAACATCAAAGCCGTCTTGGTATCCTTCGGGCTGATCTCTCAAAGCCCTTATGGCGGCACTCCATTTCTCAAAAGCTTTTTGATCGTCTTCACGGGGATATGCGGGAATTTCGGGATAAACCGCGGCGGCTAACAGCATATTTTTACTCCTTGCAATATTGAAAACTGTTGAATTAATCATTCTATACCAGACTCCGAAACCCGCAAAAGCTGCAAGGCAGGCAGCCGCAACCGCGCCAATTTTTATCCACAGTTTTCTTGTTTTTTTGACGGGTGGATTTTCGGCAGCTTTGACTGCCCTCTCATCAACATCGCCGAGAAGCTCGTAAAATTGCTCTTTTTTCATAAGTCATATCCCCTTTCTGTTAGATATTCTCGCAATTTATTTCTTATCCGACCAAGTTCAACGGATATGTAATTTTCAGTTCGACCGCACCTCGCCGCAATGGCTTTTATACTGTCGGAGTACCAATAACGGCGGAAAAACATATACTGTTTTTCTTCTGAAAGCGCCGCGATAAAGTCGTTTATAGTTTTTATCATTTCATTTCTGATAACAATATCTAAGATAGCTTCCTCGTCGGAAACTATCTCTCCCAGCTCATCAAGTATCAGGGCGAATTCATTGCCTCCGCGCTTGGCTCTGTGGATATGTTTGTATTTATTTAAAGAAAGATTTCTGACGATCTTACCGAGAAAAGTTGAAAGTATGATCGGCTTGTGCGGAGGAATAGAATTCCAAGCATTCAGATATGTGTCGTTGACACATTCTTCCGCATTTTCAAGATTATTAAGTATGTTCATCGCTATGCTTGTGCAGTAGCGGCCATATTTTGCAGAGGTCTCGGCTATGGCTTGTTCATTTCTGTCCCAATACATCCGAACAATCTCCAAATCTTCCATCGGATATTCACCTCGCTTTCAAATTATCCCTCATTTATATACACAACTTTTTACAAGTAAATATTACCCGGATCTCAAAATAAAATTTGAATTTTTTCTGCATGGGATAATGCTATACTAAATTATAACATATTTACATATTGCTTTCAATAACTAAAAAGGCACGAGCTTTTTTCTTTTATCACCCTTAAAATAAGGAGTTGCGGTCTATTTCCATAAATCACCAAATTTGATTTGCTTCAGAAATTTTCACACAATTTTCACATTCAAACTACTGCAATAGTGTTGACAAATTAAAAATATTGTGCTAAAATACAATTATAAACTATTGCAGTAGTTTGAGATAGGAGGCAGATATTATGACAATAAAGCTTTTTGACTCGGAGCTAAAGGTCATGGATGTTTTGTGGAGAGAGGGTGATACAACAGCCAAGCGTATTTCCGACATTCTTAAGGCGGAAATCGGCTGGAATATGAATACTACTTACACGGTCATCAAAAAATGCATAGCCAAAGGCGCGATAGAGCGTTTGGAGCCATGCTTTATGTGCCGCGCGGTGATCTCAAAGGAGGATGTGCAGGAGGCGGAAACGGACGAACTGATAGGCAAGCTGTACGACGGCTCTGTTGA
>JAFLUE010000214.1 GCA_022508945.1 Oscillospiraceae bacterium | reverse complement strand
TTGGGGGAAACTTTTTGAAAAAAGTTTCCCCCAAACCCCTTTCAAAAACTTTTTCTTATGTTTTTTAGAGGCTTTTCTAAAACAAATTCCCCCCGCCTATCGGCGGGGGATAAAAATGTAAAAGTTCAGAGCCTGTGATTTTTCGCAGGCGCGTTTTGTCGGTTATTATATACCGTGTTTATCCGTGCTGTTCGTTCATCTGACGCAACCACTCTCGCTCTTTGCGCCACTCTTCTATAAGTGCTTCGAAATCATGGTCAAGCGCAACCTCCTCCCACGGAGTTATCTCGATATCGTATTCGGGCGAGGTGAACTCGTCAACTATCTTGATAAACTCGTCCTCGGTGAGGTCATAGGTCGATATTGTGACAATGGTCTGACCGTATTTGATATTTGCCAGCAGGGGATTGTTGGGTTCATCAACAACGTGATACAAAATTGCTTCCTTGCCGTTTACATACGAAATGATACTGCGGTCGGGACAGCTGTCAAAGGGGTCAAAGCTACTGTTGACGCCGATATGTTCCATCTGGACACACACATCATAAGAGCCTTCCTTATAGTCCTCAGGATAAGAATCATACATATATCCCCCGTCTTTAAAATTGTAGTACTTTCCGCTGACTTCCCAAATAACCTTGTGTCCGCCGAGTGCATAATTACCGCTGTACTCGCTGTCAATTTCGTCTTCAATATAAAGAAAGCCGTATACGCTTTTAGGGCTGAGAACCTCCCAGTCCTCGTGAAGTCTGCCAAGACGCGAATAATCCACACCGAACCAGCTGCTGGCATTCTCTTCATATAAAACTAAACGGGGTTTACTCCAGAGGCTTTCATCAGGGGCGAGGATATCTTCATAATTAGGTGGGTCTGGATAATATTCGGGCACGTCACCAAGGATTTTTATATCTGTTTTAAACCCGCCCGTGGGGTCGGGGAGATCTGCGCCGTCCAGCGGCTTTTCGGGCGCGCTCGTGCGGTCGTCATCATTTGAGGGTGGGTCAACAATATCGTCAATAGGCTGTGTGTCCGACGCACCAACGTCGTCGCTTTCCGTGGCAACGTTCCCCCAAAGTCCCGCATACCGCGTTCCCACAGCCACCGCGCCTATTGCCAACACAGCGCACGCCGCCACCGCCGTTACCGCTTTCCAACGCGCCTTTCGGGGACTGCCCGCGGTAACGACCTCTCCCTCCTGCGATCTCTGCCAATTAAAAAGATCCTCGCTCGCTTTTTCTATCATCTTGCTGTCGATATCCCCCAACAGCCCGATAAAATCCTCACTTTTCAAATCAGCTCGCCTCCCTTTCTCAAATATTCCAGTAGCTTTTTCCTCACGCGTTTCAATACATTGTAGACGTTCGCCTCCGACATACCGACTATTTTCGCGATATCCGAAACACCGCAGCAATGCCAGTATCTCAGCACGAACACCTTTTGTTTTCTTTCGGGGAGCTTTTCCAGAAAGCGGTTTACCGCCGCCATTATCTCGTGTTGCTCGGCGATCCTTTCCACCGAATAGTCCGAGGCAACGTCGTAAAGCTCGTCGAGGACAATATTATACTCTCCGCCGCCGCGTTTTTGCGCCTTGTTCCCCTTGATAGCGTTGAGTGCGTTGTTGCGCGTGATCTCGCTGATAAACGCCAGCAGGTGCTTCGGGCGATTTGGCGGGATAGACTCCCAAAGCTCCATAAGCATATCGTTTACGCACTCCTCGGCGGACTGCTCGTTGCCGAGCATATTTCGCGCGACCGCGGTGCAGTATCGTCCGTACTTTTCCGAAACCGCAGAGAGCGCGCTTTCATTGCGTTCCCAGAAAAGCTGTACGATCATACTGTCTTCCATTACATCACCTCGAGCTTTCTGTTTGTCCCCTTCATAATACAAGGCAATTTTTTTATAAAACTCGGTCACTTTTTTAAAAAATATATTTTATATTATTTTTCGTCTTAGAAAATAAAACGGACAACAAGGCACGCCTTATTGTCCGATAATTTAAATTGCAAATGTCTGATTATTATCAGTCGATCTCAACGGAGATCTTCTCATTTGCGCGAACTGCGCCTGCACGCATAACAGTTCTGATCGCCTTAGCAATTCTTCCCTGCTTACCGATAACTCTGCCCATATCGTCGGGACCGACGTGAAGGTGGTAAACCACAACGCCTTCCTCGTTAGGCTCATCAACGGTAACTTCAACGGCTGTTTTGTCCTCAACCAATGCGGACGCAATGGTGATAAGAAGCTCTTTCATCATATAACATTCCCTCCATAGGGGTTAAATGCCGTGGTAAATTATGCCTAGCTTTCGATGAATTTCTAAAATACCTTTGCCATATAACCTAAAATTCATTTTACTTCAAAAGTCTTTTTACGGTATCTGTAGGCTGTGCGCCCTTTTTGATCCACTCGTCGGCCTTGTCCTTATCGATCTTGACAACTGCAGGTTCTTTTGTGGGATCGTAGTAACCGATCTCTTCGATAAAGCGTCCGTCACGCGGGAAACGCGAATCGGCAACGACTACGCGATAGAACGGAGCTTTCTTAGCGCCCATTCTTCTAAGTCTGATTTTAACTGCCATTGGTATCGACTCCTTTCAAATTATGTTATATAAAATCAAGCGTGAGCTTGTTTTTATGCTCTGACTAACAACTAATCCCTAATCTCTAACAGCTACATGGGGAATCCGCCCATGCCGCCCATTCCCATAGGGAATCGCGGGAAGCGTTTCTTCTTGCCGCCAAGCCCCATTTGCTTCATCATCTTCTGCATCTGCTCAAACTGGCGGAGAAGCTGGTTTACTTCCTCAACGGAAGTGCCCGAGCCTGCCGCTATCCTGCGCTTGCGTTTCGCGTCGATGATCGAGGGCTTTT
>JAFLUE010000213.1 GCA_022508945.1 Oscillospiraceae bacterium | reverse complement strand
TGGCGCGGTGCGCTTGCCAAGCCACCGCGGCTACGCGCATTATGCCCTTCGGGCATAACGCTTTGCTCCGCCGTGGCGGCTGCATTTTGAAATTTCGCATTGCTCTGTTATGTAGTTCTTAACTTTTTCTCCACAAAGTAAAAAATGAAATTTAACAGTCATAACCGAAATTTATAAAAGATCAACTATGCTTGCAAAAATAGCAATTAGTTGCACGTTAAAAAAAACATTAAAAAGGTTTAAAAAAAATGCATAATACTTTTGTATTTCTTAGCCAATAAATAAGCCGCGCCTTTATAAAACGCAGCTCGGATTGTAAAATTGCACTCAAATTTTGATTTGTGGGGAAAAACTTTCTGAAGAAAGTTTTTCCCCACACCCCTTTTCAAAAGACTTTTTTTACGCTTCCCTATGACTTTTTTTATATTACATCATCGCGCTGAGGCGCTTATTGATCTCCACAAGGAATGTTTCCGTATCAACAACCTGCTTGTTTTCGAGCTTAGACATCGCCGAAAGGTTCTTGTCCATTATGCCGTCCTCCATCGTCTGAATGGAAGCCTTTTCAAGCTTGTTCGCATAATCAACAAGCTCGGGGATATTGTCAAGCTCGCCGCGCTTGCGAAGCCCGCCGCTCCACGCGAATATCGTCGCAATGGGGTTTGTAGAGGTCTTCTCGCCCTTTAAGTGCTGATAATAATGGCGGGTAACAGTTCCGTGAGCCGCCTCATATTCGTACTTCCCGTCGGGAGATACAAGAACGCTCGTCATAAGCCCGAGAGAGCCGAACGCTGTCGCCAGCATATCCGACATAACATCGCCGTCATAGTTCTTACAAGCCCAGATAAAGCCGCCCTCGCTGCGGATAACACGAGCCACAACGTCGTCTATAAGCGTGTAGAAATACTCAATTCCTGCTGCCTCAAACTTAGCCTTATACTCATTTTCGTAGATCTCCGCGAAAATATCCTTAAAGCGGTGGTCGTAGGTCTTGGAGATAGTGTCCTTAGAGGCGAACCACAGCGTTTCCTTCGCGTCCAGAGCGTAATTGAAGCACGCTCTCGCGAAGCTCGATATCGAATTGTCGAGGTTATGAACGCCCTGAACGATGCCGTCGGAGTCCTTGAAATCATGAATAAGGGCGCGGGTCTCATTTCCGTTCTTATCGGTTACGACAACCTCAGCCTTGCTGCCCTGTGCGACCTTAAGCTCGGTGTTTTTGTAGATGTCGCCGTAAGCGTGACGCGCGATAGTTATCGGCTTTGTCCAGGTCGGAATGTACGGCGTGATACCCTTTACCAAAATCGGCTTTCTGAACACCGTTCCGTCAAGAATAGCGCGGATAGTTCCGTTCGGCGACTTCCACATTTCCTTTAGCTTGTATTCCTCAACGCGCTGGGCGTTCGGCGTGATAGTCGCGCATTTTACCGCAACGCCGTACTTCTTTGTAGCATTAGCGCTGTCGATAGTTACCTGGTCATTGGTCTCATTTCTGTGGACAAGCCCCAGGTCGTAATAATCGGACTTCAGATCAATATACGGAAGTATCAGGATATCCTTTATCATCTTCCATATGATCCTCGTCATCTCGTCGCCGTCCATCTCAACGATGGGGGTTGTCATCTGAATCTTTGCCATTGTTGTTCCTCCTTATTTAAAATCGCGAAAAAACGCTCATTTCGCTTCGCTCCATTCGCTGCCAGAGCAACAAAGCCTCCTCTGTGCTACGGCTTTTTGGCTCGCTTTTTCGCTGTTATTTAAAATCGCGAAAAAACGCTCATTTCGCTTCGCTCCATTCGCTGTCCGAGTAAAAAAGCCTCCGCTGTGCTACGGCTTTTTGCTCGCTTTTTCGCTGTTATTTTGTCACGGTATCGCGAAAATGTATTCTTTATTTCCGCCGAAGCGGTTTATTGCCTCCTCAAACATAGGCAGAATATCTTCGCGCCTGTTTCCGAATGCTCCGCAGCCGAACGCTCCCAGCACAACAACATCGGTCTCCCGCGACTGCATAAACGACACTATTTTCTCTATCCGACGCTCCATTACCTCATTTGCGCTTTTTCGCTGCCACGGCATAAGCTCATGACGGTTGACCGCGGGACAGGTGACGAAATCCGCCATCATGCGCTCGTCTAAGAGCGCTCCGCTTTCGTCGCGCATTATCGGAACGTTCTCCGAAAATATCATTCCGTCCGTATACAAAGCGGAAAATTGTTTGCGGTTGTTTGAGTAAAACTCCTTTACACCGCGTATCGTATAATACAGCAGCGACGCTCTGCAAATGCTCTCCTCCTGGGCGTTCCCTCCCATTTGATAAGCTCCGCCCGCAAAAAGCGCGTTCGCAAAGTTCAGCGCAGTCACGCGCTTGCCCCTGTGTTCGAGAATGCATTCAATAGTAGTTTGCTTCCGAACGCTCTCCGAAAGCACAAACGGCGTTTCTCTTTTCATCGGCACGGGCGTGAAGTCCGCGATATAGCGGCTTTTCATTTCCCATTCACCATTTGAAAAAATACTGTCGTTCTCGGATCTTATCCGTAAATAATTCTTCATGCTCATAATCAAGGTATCGCGAAAATATATTCGATATCCCCGCCGAAGCGTTCTATCGCTGCCTCAAACAACGGCAGCACATCCTCGCGACTGTTCCCGAACACTCCGCAGCCGAATGCCCCGAGTATCACTACATCGGGCTTTTTTAACGCGGCGAGGGTTATTATCTTCTCGATGCGCTGTTTCATCTTTGCGTTTACCTCGCTGTCTGGGAGCCTTGCCGCGCCCTTGTTTACGGCGGGACAGGTGATGAAATCACACAGCACCGGTGTTTTCAGCAGCGCACCGCTGTCGTCGCGGACAACGGGAACGTTCTCGGAATATATCATGCCGTCCGTGTAATC
>JAFLUE010000212.1 GCA_022508945.1 Oscillospiraceae bacterium | reverse complement strand
AATCAAGCATTGTCTGAACACGGAGCGAAGCGAAGTGTGAAGCAATGCTTGGATATCGCAAAGCGCAGCTTTGCGCGGTTTTGAAATTTTTATTTAAATCAATCCGCCTGTTACCACATAGTATTCGAGCGCGAAATTTCAAAAATCAAGCATTGTCTGAGCACGGAGCGAAGCGAAGTGTGAAGCAATGCTTGGATAGCGCAAAGCGCAGCTTTGCGCGGTTTTGAAATTTCTATTTTGATAAAATCGAAATAAACCATTTTTTATACAAGCTGAGGTATGCTGTATTTACAGCATACCTCAAGTTCAATGAAAAAAGGAGAAATTATGAACATAGAGCTTATGCCAAAAAACGAAACTGTTCCGACATTTGATTCAAGCCAAATAAAAGTCAAGCATATTGAATCCGTTGAGTGCTTTTCCTCTTATGACGGAGTATACAGCGAAGAGGAGATTTCAGAGGATTTGATCTCCGGCATATTGAAGCAAATCCCCACGGGAATAAATATATTGTTATTTTTAGACCCGAACGGGGAGGACGATTTTTTAGAAGTAATATGCGACGGCGAATGGCTGGCGCTCGGATACAGTTCAAATGGAGGACAAGAAAACTATTATTCGTACAATCCCGAGTTTGCGGAGTCGAAAGAATTTTGTCCGCTTATCAGCGGCGGTCAGTCGGGGATCGAAAAATGTTTTGCGATCAAGGATATTGAGGCAGGCGTGAAAGCGGTTGAGTATTTTATAAGAACCGGAAAGCTCTATCCCGGAGTTGAATGGGCACATCAGCTATAAGCATCAAAAAGAAAGGATTCACACATGAAGCACTGCGGAACGCAACGGCTGGAGACCGAGCGGTTGATTTTAAGAAAGTTTGTTGTTGAAGACGCCGAGCCGATGTATAAAAACTGGGCGTCGGACGATGACGTGACAAAATATCTGATATGGCAGACGCATTCAAGCCCCAAAATAACCGAAAGCATAATAGAAGAATGGGTAAATTCATACGGCGATGATAAATTTTATCAGTGGGCGATCGAACTAAAGGAAATAGGAGAACCTATCGGGAGCATTTCCGTGGTGCATATGAATGAAGCCGCTTCAATGGTCCATGTCGGTTACTGCATAGGAAAGGCATGGTGGAATAAGGGCATTACATCGGAGGCGCTGAAAGCTGTCATGGATTATCTTTTTGACACAATAGAAGTAAACCGCGTTGAATCCCGTCACGACCCGCGAAACCCAAATTCGGGAAAGGTCATGAAAAAATGCGGAATGAAGTACGAGGGGACTTTGCGAAGCAGTGACAGAAACAATCAGGGCATATGCGATGCGAGCTATTACGGAATATTAAGAAACGAGCGGTAAAGCAATAAATCGGAATTTGACACGTTGTTTCGGGTGGGAGTTATTTAATTAAACCCCGATTTACCCGATAAAAAAAGCCTCCTATGTATAACCATAGGAGGCTTTTTCAAAACTGCTTACAGATTCCTTCCGTTCCAGCCCCAATGATCCGTGGGCGAATACTTTACGTAGACCTTGTCTGCGGGAACGCCGAGCGAAGCTCCGAGAATACTGCATATCTCGCCGGTCAGCTTGTCATAAGCCGAGCCGGAGGAGCTTCCGAAAAGGCTGACCTCGACGAAAGCTATTTTCGGGCTTTTCTCGCCTTTGAAATAAAGCGCGCAGTTCGGCTCGAAGCCGACCATGAGCCACGCTTCGCTCTTTCCGATAGCGGAGACCGCTTTTCCGAGCGCGGTTTTTATCTCGTTTTGCTGTGCGTCGGTGATATCTCCCGAATACTTTGTGTTGATGAATGGCATAAGTTTTCCTCCCAAAAGGTTTTGTTATTTACGGTTTTTCTCTTGACATTTCAGCGTGAGCGTGATATAATGTAACCAAGAGGGTAAACCGCTGAGCGGTTAGCCCGGTTTGGATTTTATCTGAATGCTTTTATTCGCAAACAGAACCGTCACTTGGCCGAGTGGCGGTTCTGCTTTTTAACTCTAATCGTTACTGTTAATCCAAAGATATGTAACGTTATCGTAATAGGCAATTCTATCACCTCGCTTTCGCTTGGTGTAGCTGACCGCCGCGCCTCCTTGGCTACATTTACATTGTACCATATTTTGTCCAAATAATCAATAACTTATTGCAAATTTTTACCGATTGTGTTATACTGAAAGCATATTGATAATGAGGTGAATGATATGAGCAAAGTAACCTGGAAGGGCGGGACAATTTTGGCTCCCGTGCCGGTGGTCTTAGTGTCATGCGGAACGGTTGAAAAGCCTGCCGCGATAACGGTAGCATGGACGGGGATAATAAGCTCCGACCCGCCGAGGCTTTATATATCGGTGCGACCCGAGCGGAATTCTTACGGCATTATAAAGGATTCGGGTGAATTTTGCGTGAATATGCTGCCGTCGGAGCTTGTGAGAAAGCTCGACTACTGCGGCATTAAATCTGGCAGGAATGAGGACAAGCTCTCAAAGCAGAAGCTTACCGCAATCCCCTGTACACAGATCTCCGCTCCGATGATAGCGCAGAGCAGGATAGCTCTTGAGTGCAAGGTCATTGAAGTTATCCCGCACGGCTCGCACGATATGTTTATAGCGGACATTGCGGCGGTAAATGTTGAGGACAGTCTTGTTGACGAAAGCGGAAAGCTGAAAATAGAGCAGGCGGGGCTTGTTGCGTACGCCCATGGGACATATTTCGCGCTCGGCAAGAAGGTCGGCTCGTTCGGTTTTTCCTGCAAGCAGAAGCGCGCGAAAAGCGTTTCGGTGAAAGACCCGAAGATACGCAAGAAGCTGAAAAAGTAATATGTTGTTTCGGGCGGAATTATATAAAAAGAAATTTCAAAACCGCGCAAAGCTGCGCTTTGCGCTATCTAAGCATTGC
>JAFLUE010000211.1 GCA_022508945.1 Oscillospiraceae bacterium | reverse complement strand
GCAGCGACAGCAACTTCTCGAACGAGATAATGATAAGCCGCATAAACTCCGACCTTGCGAACGGATTCGGAAATCTTGTTTCGCGAACAGTCGCGATGGCGGACAAATACTTCGGCGGTACGCTTCCCGAGGATAGGCAGGCGGAGGCTATCGACAGCGAGCTTGCGGATATGGCGGCGAAGCTGCGTGATACTGTAGCGCCGCTTATTGGCGAGGCTCAGCTTGCAAAAGCGCTTGACGAGATATTCAAGGTCGTTTCCCGCGCGAATAAGTATATCGACGAAACCGAGCCGTGGATACTCGGCAAGGACGAGTCGAAAAAAGCGCGTCTGGCAAGCGTTCTGTACAACCTGCTGGAAACGGTGCGCATCTGCTCGGGACTGCTGTTCGCGTTCATGCCCAAGACCATGCCGAAGGTGTGGGAGCAGATAGGCGCTTCGGAGGATATAACGGCGTTCGATACGCTCGGCGAGTTCGGAAAGCTGCCCGCGAATGTTACTGTTCATAAGGGAGAGATGCTGTTCCCGAGAATAGACGTTGACAAGGAGATAGACGAGCTGAACGCGCTGCTTGCTCCCGCGAAGACAATACGCGAGGACGAGGATCTCGACAAGGCGAATATCATCAATATCGATCAGTTTGCAGAGGTGAAGCTCCGCAGCGGAGAGATCACCGCTTGTGAGAAGATACCCAAGGCAAAGAAGCTGCTGAAGCTCACCGTTGACGACGGCAGGAACGGCAGGCAGATCGTTTCGGGTATCGCAAAGTGGTATAAGCCCGAGGAGCTTATCGGAAAGAAGATCGTTTTCGTGGCTAATCTTGCTCCCGCAAAGCTATGCGGAGAGCTTTCGGAGGGTATGATCCTGGCGGCTGACGCGGGAGAGGACGACGTAAGAGTCCTGTTTCTGGACAAGGACGTTCCTAACGGAAGCACGATCAGATAACAATGCGCAGTTCATAATTCGCAGTTATGTAACGTTTACGCGTTGAGGGTCGTGTTGTTATAAATCAAGTCAAGGCAATTACGCATTAAGAATTACGCATTAAAAAGCGAGGGGGTGGAATTATGGATATATCAAGAATGGCGGACATATCGTCTGTAAACCAAACCAATCTGACAAAATCCGTAGAGCGCAGGACCGAGATGAAAAGCTCGACGCTCGCGTCAGAGCATACGGACAGCTTCGTAAAATCAGAGGCGGCGTTTGCTCCCGCTTACACAAAGAAATCGGCGCAAAAGCAAAATTCGGACAACAATCTTACGCAAAAGGAAAATTCGGGCGAGAAAGAACTCGAAAAGATCGACGAAAACGCGGCTAAAGCGCCCCAGGAGCTTATGACGAAAGGCGTAAGCCACATTCTTCGCGCAATGTTCGTAAAACAGGGCGAGGTCATATCGGGAAGCGTTCCGAGCGTCGGGGCTAAAATGTATGCGGAGGAGCTTCTTTCACAGCTCAGGCAGATGTACGGAAGCTCTCCCTCGGAAGAAAACACGAAGGAATTCTGGCAGCCCGACGAAACCGCAACGCGAATACTGATGTTTTTCGACTGTGTGAAAATCGAAAACACGGGAGGAATATCCAAAAAAACACTGCTCGAACGCTCGTTTTTAAGCGCGTTTAATGACACGGAAAGGCTCTTTGGCGGACGCGGACAGCTTCCGCTCGAAAGCTATGAGACAAAACAGCTTGTGACAGAAGCGTATTTCAATTAAAAAACAGAGGTCAGAAGTTAAAGATAGGATCGGTATTTGTTTGGCCGATCGGTTATTGACTTTCCGACTAAAATAAAGAAAGGGTTTTAAATTATGTTTTGTACAGGAGCAAGGATAACTTTTGGCGACGGAAGGATCGCCGCGGCGAGAAACGCAAATGAAATGGAGAAGATATTCGGAATGGCTTCCGAATTCTCGGCAGTGAGCTGTTTCGCCGATTCAATCGGTATCGAAGCAAATCTCACTAACAACAGCGGAGAGTTTTCCTATGAGAACCGAGATAACGGCGAAAAATTTTCCGTAAAGGCAGATACATTTGAAGACGTAAAGAAAATCGCGGGGTATTTTCTTACCACCGGCGAGCGCTGTCCCGACTATGAATGGACGAAAATCTGACAATGGGAATTTTCGATACTCACGCCCACTATCTTTTAAGGGATTTCCCCGATGATCTGGAACGGGTCCTCGAGGAGCTTCCGAAAAAGAATGTCGAGCGGGTTATCGCGGTAGGCTGTAATTTACAGTCGTCCGAGGAGGAAATCGCTCTTTCCGAGAGGTATGACTGGATATATGCCTCGGCGGGGATACACCCGGAGGACAGCAATAAGCTGCCGAGTGATTGGGAAGAGCGGTTGGAAGCGATGTTTAAATCACCGAAGGCGGTTGCGCTTGGGGAAGTGGGGTTAGACTACCACTACGACGATTCTCCCGCAAAGGACATCCAACGCGAGATTTTCATAAAACAGCTCGAAATGGCGAAAAAGCTCGATCTGCCGGTGATAATCCACTCGCGCGACGCCTGTGCGGAAACCATGGAAATTCTCAGGCAATATAAGCCGCGGGGCGTTATGCACTGCTTTTCATACTCTGCCGAAACGGCAATGGAGGTCGTTAAGCTCGGAATGTATGTAGGCTTTACGGGTGTCCTTACGTTTAAAAACGCGAAAAAAGCTATCGCGGCTTGCGAGGCGGTGCCGATAGATAGGCTGCTGCTTGAAACGGACTGTCCGTATATGGCTCCCGAGCCGCACAGAGGAGAACGCTCGGACAGCTCCATGATAGAGTTTACCGCCGCGAAAATGGCAGAGATAAAGGGCGTATCACGCGAGGAAATGATCGAGATCGCAAATCAAAACGGAAAACGGCTGTTTTTTAATTGACAATTGAAAATTGACAATGGACAATTAAGGTGTCTGCTTCGCAGACAATATTTAAATATTCGCGCCC
>JAFLUE010000210.1 GCA_022508945.1 Oscillospiraceae bacterium | reverse complement strand
TAGATTTGATAGCCCGGCGTGCCAAAGGCACGCTGGACGGTTTTGAAATTTCTATTTAAATAACTCCTCCCGAAACCACATAGCATTCGTGAGCGAAATTATTAATTTAAATCCACACAGTGGTCAAGAGCGCATTTAAATCAATCCACAAAAACAACGTTGTTTCGGCAAAATTTATTTAAAAAGAAATTTCAAAACCGAACAGTGCAGCGTTATTCGCCTGCGGTGAATAACGCTGCACTGTTCTATCCAATCGCCGCGGCAGAGCTTCGCTCCACCGCGGCGATTGATTTTTGAAATTTCGCTCACAAATATTTGGGGTGACGAAATAATTAAATTAAAACCTCGTGGCGGTCAATAGCGAATTTAAATAACTCCGTAAAACAGTTTAAATCAAGTCCGAGTTATTAATCGCCGACACAAGCGCGTAGACCGACGCGTTTATGATATCCGTATCAACACCCGCGCCCCAGAATATCCTGCCGTCCGAAAGCGTTATCCCTATCATACAAAGCGCCTTCGACCTCGAGCCCTGTTCAATTGCGTTTTCGTTGTAGGTGGTGATCGTATAGCCTATGCCAAGCCCCGCCTTTACGGCGTTTGATACTGCATCGAGACGGCCGTTGCCCTGTCCCGAGAACACGCTTGTCTTGCCGTCCTTTGATACCGTGACCTCTGCGGTTATACATTCGCCCTGTTTATAATGCGCCTCGGGAATCGAAAACTTCGTCTTCTTGTTGACATATGTCTGCTCGAAGATCGCGTAGACCTCGTCGGGGTGAAGCTCCTTATGCTCGCGGTCGGACACGCCCTTTACGGTATAGCCGAAATGCTCGCTCATCTTCTTCGGCATAACTACGCCGAAATTCTGCTCCATAAGATAGCCTATGCCGCCCTTTCCCGACTGGGAGTTTATGCGGATAACGTCGCCCTCGTACTCTCTGCCGAGGTCGTGTGGGTCGATGGGGATATACGGAACGTTCCAATATGGGGTGTTGTTGTCCTCGCGATAGTGCATACCCTTTGCGATAGCGTCCTGGTGAGAACCCGAAAACGCCGCGAAAACAAGCTGTCCGCTGTACGGCATACGCTCGTAAACTCTCATTCGGGTCAGCTTTTCGTATATCTCGACCAGCTCGGGCAGGTTGGTAAGATCAAGCCCCGGCTCAACTCCGTGGGTGTACATATTCAGCGCCAGCGTTATTATATCAACATTTCCCGTTCTCTCGCCGTTTCCGAACAGCGTTCCCTCAACCCTGTCCGCCCCCGCAAGCAGCCCCAGCTCGGTGTCAGCAATAGCACAGCCGCGGTCATTATGCGGGTGGAGCGAAACGATGATATTCTCGCGGTCGTGAAGCTCCTTACACATATACTCTATCTGCGAGGCGTAAACGTGGCTCATGCTCTCCGCCACGGTTACGGGCAGGTTGATAATTACTTTATTATCGGGTGTGGGCTTCCAGATATCGATGACCGCGTTGCATATCTCCGCCGCGAACTCGGGTTCGGTTCCCGTGAAGCTCTCGGGCGAGTACTCAAAGCGGAAATTGCCCTCGGTCTTCGCCTTGTATTCATTCAGCAGCTTCGCGCCGCTCACCGCGATCTCGATTATCTCTTCCTTTGATTTTTTGAACACCTGCTCGCGCTGTGCGACGGAGGTCGAATTGTACAGGTGAACAATGGCGTTTTTACAGCCCTTGAGCGCCTCGAATGTCTTCTTGATGATATGCTCGCGCGACTGTGTAAGAACCTGGACCGTAACATCGTCGGGTATCAAGTCGCGCTCGATAAGCGCGCGGCAGAATTCATATTCCGTGTCCGAAGCCGCGGGAAAGCCTATCTCGATCTCCTTGAAGCCGACATTTACGAGATACTTCCAGAACTCGAGCTTTTCTTCCAGGCTCATCGGTATTATCAGCGCCTGGTTTCCGTCGCGCAGATCGACGCTGCACCATACCGGCGGCTTTTCTATGCGCTCCTTTTTCGTCCATTCAAGGCATGGATACGGCGGCATAAAATAACGTTTTTGATACTTGCTTGAAAATTCCATAATACTGATCTCCTCTCGGTTGTGATTTATTTAATTTAAGTTGTTTGATTTATTAAAGCCACATTGTTTTAGTGGACCTATTTGTTTAAATCATGTTGTTTCGGCGGATCTATTTAAAAAGAATTTCAAAATTTATGACTTGACCGCATTATGCTTCGCAAAACGCTATTATGCTTCGCAAAACGCTCAGCATAGCTGCCGTCAAGTCAGAACCGCACAAATTTTTTCTGCGAAAAAATTCGTGCTTTTTGAAATTAGTTCTCGACCACTGAATGGTTCTGATTTTTTTAAATCCATAAAACAAAAAAAGCTCCCGCCCAGACTTGGGGACGAGAACTAACCCGTGTTACCACTCCAATTCGCGAAATCCCTTACGGAAGATCGCCTCAGCCGCGCCAAACAGCGCGCTTCTCTGTAACGGGAGAAACCCGTAGCAAATTACTTTGCGCGCGGCTCTGCAGTCTGCCGCGGCGGTTCATTCACTCTGCTCGGGGAGGAGCTGTGTCCATACCTCGCTGCCGTTTCACACCAGCCAACGGCTCTCTGCATTTAGAAATCAAGAAGTCAGAAATCAGAGTTTAGATTTTCACAGCTTTACACATATTGCTCGCAAAAACCATTCTCAAGCCCGAACACACGATTTCCAAAAAAACTCCGATAAGGACTTTTTTCCCTTCAGCGCATTTAAAAATATTCATTTGAGTAGATTATAACACGACTTTAAACATTTGTCAAGGGGGATTTTAAAATTTTTATCGAAAAGCGCTTGACAATATATTGTGTGTGTGCTATACTGTATATAACAAAATGCCTTATCAAGAGCGGCTTCAAGCCAAAAAGCTGGGGGACTGGTCCCTATGAAGCCCGGCAACCTGTCAGTTGACAGTGGACAGT
>JAFLUE010000021.1 GCA_022508945.1 Oscillospiraceae bacterium | reverse complement strand
CTCGGCGACCACAACGACGATATGAACTGGCTGAACGAAATTTCCCTTAAGGAAGCGATCGCCCAGCTCGGAAATCGCGAAAAACGCATTTTAAACCTTCGCTTTTTCAGGGGAAAAACCCAGGTCGAGGTCGCAAAGGAGATCGGTATAAGTCAGGCACAGGTGTCGCGGCTTGAAAAAGGAGCGCTCGACAAGATCAAGAATCGGATTTAGCCGTACTTTCCTTGCTGTCGGTTTTACCTATTTTTTCAAACAACAACGAAGCAATGATCCCGATAATTACGCACACAAAGCCATAGCCCGTATCAAGATTGAAGCCGAAGCCATCGGGAAGTATCGCGTAGACCGACCCTACCACAAGCCCCATAAGCGCGGAATAAACCATAAGTCGGTTTTTGTCTATAAGCATGGAGATAAGCTTTGCGCCGACAATGATCCCGAAAACCGCGCCGACAGCAAACGGAACGATGACCCAAAAGTTAAGATCCTTAAGCGCGCCGATTATAGTTTCGTAAACGCCTAAGAGCATCATTACAAACGAGCCGGATATACCGGGAATAATCATGGTTACTGCCGCAACCGCCGCGCAGCCGACCATTTTAAGCGAAAACACTATGTCAAAACCCGTAACCTGTTCCTCAACTCCCAAAGAGAAAATTTCAAACTTATCCAGAACAGCCAGCCCTATTACAACAGCCATTGCTATTATAAAAGGCAGAGCGCAAAGCGGCTTTGCCTTTTTTTCGGCTGTGCCGATCTTGTAAATAAGCGGTATTCCGCCTAAAATAAGTCCGATAAAGAACATATTCGTCTGAATTCCAAACATCTCAAACAGCGACGAAATAATCTTTGCCGAAACAAGTATCCCCGTGCCCGCACCCAAGCCGAAGGTCAGAAGAAACGGCAGGTTTTTGATTATGTTTTTAATGCCCGATATCGACTCGGTAAGCTTGTCGAAAACTCCGAAAATAACAAGCATCGTTCCGCCGCTTACGCCGGGGATAACGTTTGCTGTTCCGAAAACAATTCCGGACAGAAAATATTTGATGTACTGAGCTATATTTTTCATTAGGAAACCTTACTCCTTTATTCTCAGAAAATATTTCAAGCCAAAATATGCCGCAGGAGGTATAGCTCCTATCAGAAAGCTTATTATCACCGCAAACACATCGATCGGCAAAAGTCCGAAGGCGCTGTTTACTCCCGGAATATACACAAACACAACGGAAAATACAACAACCGCCGCAAACAGTATTTTAGAAAAAAGGCTCGACTTTAAAAATGCCTTCAGTGGTTTTCTTTCCGAATAACGAATAAACGCAAACGCCGCAGTACAGATCATAAGCGTTATAAATCCACAGCTTCGTGCGCTCCCCTGATCGATATCAACAACGGTGTTGTTATACATAAGCGCGTATGAAACCGACACGGATATGCCGATTATCAAGCCGATAATTCCACAAAACAAAAGATAGCGCAGGTTGAACTTTCTGTGTGATATAAAATCCGAGCTTGGCATAGGCGAATTCATATCGGTCTTGCCGCCGGCGTAGCTTACCGCGAAAATCGGCAGCAGGATCATTGTAAACAACGCCATGATCGGCGGGTTAAGCATAAGCTGTGCGTCAACTATAAGATTCCATATCATTATTATCAGAAATCCGATGTATTCCGAAATAATGAGCGAAACTCCGCGCTTTATGTTTCGGTGTACCTGACGCGCGGCTGCCAGGGACCTTGCTATGGACAAAAAGTTGTCGTCGGTCATTACAATATCCGCCGCTTCCCTGACGCTCGGAGAACAATGGTCGGCGATCGTAAAGCCTATGTCGGCTGTCCTCAGCGCTTCCGTATCGGTTGCGCGTGTCCCGACCATTCCCACGACCGTCCCGTCCGATCTGAGCTGCTTTATGATCTGACGCTTTTGCTCGGAGGTTATATTCGCAAAAATATTTCCGCTGTAATCAATATTTTCTTTATTCTCAAGCTGATTTCCCGTAACAGCATTTTTAGCGGGAATACCGATCATTTTTGCCGTAGCCGCGGCTGAATCGACAGAATCCTCACAGAGCATAACCACGCGCACGCCTGCGTTCTGACAGGTTTTTACAGCCGTTGAAACAGAATCGCGAAGCGGAGCCGAAAATGACGCAAATCCAACGAATGTATAGCTGAAGCCAATTGTCCTGTCAAGCTCGGCTGAATCAGCCTCTACACAGGCAAACGCTATAACCGAACAGCCCTTTTCATAATACTCCTGATAGCGCTTCTGTGCGGCAATTAGCTTTTCACCGCTAAGACGGCACATCGGAAGTATCTGCTCGGGGACCCCCTTTATACAGTACATTCTCTCGCCGCTTATATCCCAAAGCGCTCCGCTTATCATGTCGTCATCCGGAAGCTTTTCAATAAACTCACATCTGGCGTATATATCCGAAAACTTTTCATACGCAAACGACGCTTTTACCATAAGCGCGCGCTCGGCGAGACTCATTGCGTTCGGGTCGCAGGCAAGCGCCGCTACCTTATACAAAAGCTCTTCGCTAGGGGCGTATATATCACGAACCTCAAGGTTGTTTTTTGAGATCGCGCCCTCTTTTTCGACGCAAATCACTGACAGACTGTTCAGTCTTTCAATGTCGTTATAGGATTTAATTACCGCTCCGTGCTTTAAAAGCTCCGCACAGCCATTCGCATAATGAAACCTTATTACCGACTCTATCCCCGTGGGAATAAAACAAAGTCCGAGCGTCAGACCACTGACAGCGGTAACGGCAAATCCTCCGTTTCCCAAAAGTCCGACTACCAGCGTAAGTATCGTAATAATAAGCGCAACAATGCTGCTTATTGGGATAAGAGAACGTATTATCCTCTCTATTCCTGTATAATACGGGCTTCTTTCGGGAATCTCGCCGTTGTACTGATAATATTTTGTATCAACGCCCGTCGCGCTGACCTTACATATAGCGATACCCGATAAAACCGTAGTTTGAGCGTAAACAAAGGTCGGCTTGAATTCGCTGCTTGAGATACCTCCCGAATATTTAGCCGCAGGTGCGTTTGTTCCTGTAAATATGCTCTCGTCACAAGTAAGATTCTGCGATTCAAGAATAAACGCGTCCGCGGGGACTCTCTCCCCCTCCTGCACCACGATCAGATCCTCGGGGACAATGTCCTCCTTGTCAACAAGCTCAACCTTCCCGCCGCGTATAACGCGCATTTTCATCTTAAATGTATCACTTAACTCACAAAGCCTTTTTTCAGCCGATTTTCTGAAATAAATTTCCGCCGCGCAATACAAGCCATCTATCAGAATTGTGACGATCCCCGCGGCTATACCTATTCCGAAAAACGCTAAAATTCCCGCCGCAAGCATAATTATGACCGACGGCGACAAAATGGTCTTAATATACGAAAAGCCTTCCTTTTTTACGTTTTTTGAATATATATTTGCCCCGTATGTTAAAAGCCTTTTTTTCACATCATCGGATGTAAGACCGTAATAATCTTCCTTGAAATTAAAAAACTGTGCCATCTGATATTCCCTCGTAATAATTATTAAAAACCATTTTATATTATAGCAAATTTTCCCGAAAAAATCAAGTACATTATACCGAGGTTTTTAAAAAATGTATGCAAAACAGACACGCCTTATAACATAAGGCGCGCAAAAACTTTTATAATCCATTCCATAGGTACTTATCAAGGTCAACAGTATAATTGTCACGAACCTCAATACCCTCAGCTCTCAGAAGCTTTGCCTGTTCTTCCTGACCTCCGAACGCAAACGCCGGCGCAAGTCCGCCAAAACGGTTTACAACGCGATAACAGCGTATATTTTCCGGGTCGGGATTTGTATGAAGCGCATAGCCGACCGTTCTTGACCAGCGAGGATTTCCGCACATCGACGCTATTTGTCCGTATGTTGCGACCTTTCCGTAAGGGATTTTCTTTACGACCTCATAAATTTTCTCAAATACCGTCATTCCATCCTCCAAAACTTAAGCTAACTAACAACTGACAACTATCTCATACTTCCCTTTTTTCATCTGTGTACAAAATACGCTCGAAATCGGTGTTTCGCGTGTCCATATCGCCGAGGTAGATGCGCTCATGCTCGGGAACAGCCTCGTAAGCCTCGCGAAGCTTGTTTTTATTGAAGTCGCTCGGCTCGACAAGATACGCGTGATATGCTCTTTGACAGCGCTCGTGTGCGTCGGGCTTGTTCTGTACGCGAAGTGATTTTTCCTTTATCTCCTTGAGTTTTTCCGAGGGCTTTACCGAGCTTACCGTCTTACATTCCGCTTCACCCAATGCCCCGAACGATACAGTTTCAGAATCGCCTGCCGAAGTTAGCAGCGTCTTGTCCTTGAACATCCTCTCAATATCCTCAAGCGTGAAAAACTGTTCGTCCAAGCCGTCAACCGAAAAAGTTCCGTCCGCGTAGATGTTCACCTGCGTTAAGATCAGCCTTCCGTCGTTGTACAAGAGAATGTTCGATTTATCCCCGTCTAAAAGCTGATATCCGAAGCGTCCGCCAAGCTTACACGGTGTGGGTTCGGCAGTAAACGCGATATGATAATCCTTCCATTTTGCCTTCTCGCGTTCGGTTGTCTTATAAATATTCGCCATTTCGGGATCAAGCGAGCGTACGGTATCATGAATGAACTCATAATAGCTTTCGTTGTTGAACCTCCAGTCGGCTTTGACGATTTCCAACCAGCAAAGCCCATAAACGCTGAGTCCTTTACCCTCAGGGACGCGCGGCGTTAGCCATCCGCGCGAAAGCTGGTACGGAACATCGGAAAGATCGGTCTTGTTCCAACAGCTTACCGTTCCATCCTCGTAGACCGCCATATTCAGCCAGAAATACTGACCGTTATGAATGACCGCGGGAACTGTAACTCCCTCAATGCGCTGTTTTCTGTATACCTTTCCCATAACTGCTCCTAAAACTAAGGGTAATGACGAATCATTACCCTTTAATATTATCCTATTTTCTTCGCGCTTTTCTTTGTGACTCTGACGGATTTCGCGCGCGATTCATCATGGGAGATGACAGGCTCGCCGCCGTCAATACAACCCTCGGTTATAGTGATCTTGCTTATTGTGGGATCGCTCGGCGCTGTAAACATGACTTCTCTTAACAGATTTTCAACGATCGAGCGAAGTCCTCTCGCTCCTGTTTTTGTTTCAATCGCCTTCTTTGCAATTCCTCTAAGCGCGCCATCCTCAAATTCAAGCTCGATGTTGTCTGCCTTGAACAAGCATTTATACTGCTTTATAAGCGCGTTTTTCGGCTCGTCAAGTATTCTCACGAGCGCGTCTTCGTCAAGCGCCTCAAGCGGAACAACAACCGGAAGACGCCCGATAAGCTCGGGGATTATGCCGAACTTTACCAGATCCTGCTGGGTAACCTTATTCAGCAAGTCCGAGCTTTCCTTATCCTTCTGCGACTTTACGTCCGCTCCAAAGCCCATAGCCGAGCTTGAAACACGCTGGGCGATCGTTTTTTCGATGCCCTCAAACGCTCCGCCGCAAATAAACAGAATATCTTTGGTATTGACCTGAATAAACTCCTGCTGTGGGTGTTTTCTGCCGCCCTGCGGAGGAACGTTTGAAACAGTGCCCTCGATTATCTTCAAAAGCGCCTGTTGTACGCCCTCGCCGCTTACATCTCTCGTAATAGAGGTGTTTTCGCTGCGGCGGGAAATTTTGTCTATCTCATCGATATAGATAATTCCGTGTTCGGCGGCTTCTATATCAAAATCCGCCGCCTGAACCAAACGAAGAAGCACGTTTTCAACGTCCTCGCCGACATAGCCCGCCTGTGTGAGCGTCGTCGCGTCGGCAATAGCAAAAGGAACGTTAAGAAGCTTCGCGAGGCTCTGTGCAAGCAGTGTTTTTCCAACGCCCGTAGGACCGAGCAAAAGAACGTTTGACTTCTGAAGCTCGACCTCGTCTTCCTCGCCCGACTGCATAAAAATGCGCTTGTAATGGTTGTATACCGAAACCGCAAGCACCTTTTTCGCTTCGTCCTGACCGATTATATACTGATCGAGATATTCCTTTATTTCCTCGGGAGGCATGATGTTTTCCGGTTCGGAAAGAAAGTCGGAGTGTCTGCCTCTGCCGGGACGTTTGAAGCCCTTTGCGGGCTTTATATCGCCGCTTTCGACAAGCAGGTTATATGAAGCCACCACACAGTCGCTGCAGATAACGCTTCCCTCGTTTCCGCCAAACAGCATCCGCGCCTGGGTTTCGCTTTTTCCGCAAAAGGAGCAGGTCATCATCAAATTTTTCCTCCGTTCAGATCACTTATTCTCACGCGAATCGTAAACCTTGTCTATAAGACCGTATTGAAGCGCCTCTTCAGCCGTCATAAAATTGTCACGCTCTGTATCCTGACAAACGGTTTCATACGGCTTTCCGGTGTTTTCACTCAATATTCTGTTCAGCCGATCCTTTGTGCGCTTAAGATAATTCGACCTTATCATAATATCCGTAACCTGACCCGAAATACCGCCGCCCGAAATAAGGGGCTGGTGTATCATGATCTCGCTGTTGGGGAGAGCTATGCGCTTTCCCTTTGCGCCTGATGACAGCAGGAACGCTCCCATTGAAGCCGCAAGCCCCATACAGATAGTCGACACATCGCACTTTATATACTGCATGGTATCATAGATCGCCATTCCGTCGGAAACAGAGCCTCCTGGGCTGTTGATATAAAGAAAGATGTCCTTATCGGGGTCCTGTCCTTCAAGATACAGAAGCTGAGCTACGACAACGCTCGCCGTCGCTGAATTGACCTCGTCATGCAAAAGTATGATCCTGTCATTAAGCAAACGGGAAAAAATGTCGTAAGAACGCTCTCCGTGGGCGCTTTGCTCTACAACATAAGGGATATAAGCCATAGTTTATCTCCTTTCAATGAAGAGAATTTATTCGGTGACTTCCTCGACAATTGCACAGTCCTTTACAAGATCGATCGCCTTTTCGATTTTGAGATCGTCTATGATAGTCTTCTCGGGGATCGCCTGTCTTACCTTTTCCGCATCCATTTTATACTGTTCCGCAAGCTCCGCGATCTCCTTGTCGATCTCCTCCTGAGTTATCTCAAAGTTTTCGATCGCCGCGATTTTTTCAAGCGCAAGTCTCATCTGAACCTGGCGCTTTGCGGATTGCTCGAAATTAGCGCGGAACTGTACGGCCGTCGTTCCGGTATACTTGAGGTAATCCTGTACGCTTATGCGAGTACGCGCACTCCAATCACGGATAAGGTCGTCGATATGGTTTTCGTACATTGCGTTCGGTATCTCAGCCTTCATATTTGCAAGCAGCACGTCCATAAGAGCGGAATCGGTTTCATTTTCGGATTCCTCGGCGTTTCTCTTTTCGAGATTTTCGCGGATCTCAGCCTTAAGCTCGTCTACAGTATCCTTTTCGGAAACGTCCTTTACAAAATCATCGTTAAGCTCGGGCATTTCCTTTGCCTTTATCTCGTGGAGCTTGCACTTGAATACCGCGGGCTTGCCCTTGAGAGAGGCTTCCTGATAATCCTCGGGGAATGTAACATTTACGTCAAATTCCTCACCGATGTTCTTTCCTATGACCTGCTCCTCAAAGCCGGGAATAAAGGTGTGAGAGCCTATTTCAAGCGGGAACTTCTCGCCCTTTCCGTTATCAAACGCAACTCCGTCCACAAAGCCCTCAAAGTCGATAACTGCGGTATCGCCCTCATTAACAGCTCTGTCCTCTACGGTTATAAGTCTTGCGACCTTTTCACGCATAGAGTTTATTTCCTTGTCGATGTCCTCGTCGGATACAGTCTTGACAACTTTCTTTACCTTTAAACCCTTATACTCGGAAATTTCTACCTCAGGCTTTGTGATAAACTCGGTTTTAAGTGTAACGCCGTTTTCCTTGCTCACCTCGGTGATCTCGGAATTCTGAACGTCTACTACCTCCATGCCGAATTCCTCAAGAAGCTTGTTCATATTGCTTTTGTAAAGATAATCGACAGCGTCCTCATAAAATACGTTTGCTCCGTAATGCGATTCGATGACCTTTCTCGGAGCCTTTCCCTTACGGAACCCGGGAACCGAAATCTTGGACTTCTGACGGTTGTATACCGCGTTAAGCGCCGCCTCAAACTCGTCCGCTCCGAACTTTACCTCGAGCGCGTAAGTATTGACTGCCGTGTTGTTCTTTGATACAATTTCCATTTTGTTTTTCCTTCCTTGTCCGTTCGGGCATTGCTCGCTCGGACGATTATTTTACGAGGTTTGTTCCTCGTTGTTTGTGTTTTTAATGTTTACTCGTTTACCATTACCGGATCAAATCCCACGGAATCCGCTGAAACGAGCCTATACTCTATCCCGCCGCGTTCGCCGTTTACAGCGCCCCTTATTGACGGCCCGTGTAAATGTGCGTAATAACAGCGCCTTACGCCGTATTTTTGCAGGACCTCGATTATCGGGCGGTTTTCTTCCGAACGGTAGACCGGAGGATAGTGTATAAACGCCACAAGCTCTCCGCCAAGCTTTGCTCCCGCGCTAAGCGACGCCTCAAGCCTTCCCGCCTCTCTCGCAAGGATCTTCTGATCGGCAGGCTCTCCGTTTTCGCTTATCCAGCCGCGCGTCCCGCAGACAGTGATATTGCCTACCTTAAATGCGTTGTTGAAGAGAAAGCATATGCTGTCGAAGCCGTTTTCCTCAACAAACACCTTGTTTTTGTTCATCGTCTGCCACCACAGGTCGTGGTTTCCCTTTACGAAAATTTTCTTTCCGTTAAGCTCCTTATGAATAAACTCAAGGTCGTTTTTGCTCTCGGTGAGCTTCAATGCCCACGAATGATCGCCGAGAAGAACGACTGTATCATCGCTTGTTATCTTCGAGTTCCAGTTCTCCTTCAGCCGCTCGATATGATTAGACCAGCCCGCGAAGATGTCCATAGGCTTGTCGCTCCCGAAGGAGAGGTGAAGATCACCTATCGTATACAGCATCAGCTTTTTAGAAAATCAAGAACCGCGCGTCCCATTTCCTGTTTTTCAACGCAGCCCTTGAATCTTACTGCCTTATCCTTTGTCGCCGCAAGCGGCGCGGGTATACCGGTCTCGGTCTTGCTTTCGAGCTTTGCGATTATATCAAATTCATCGCCTTCGGCATTTCCGCCTACTGCCTCGAAGACCGCTCTGCCGAACTTATACGGATTTGCGGTTGAAGCGATTATCGTCTTTGTATCATCACCGGTTTTCGCCCGATAATCCTCGTAGACCTTGACCGCTACGGCAGTGTGCGTGTCGAGCAGATAATGCTCTCCCTCAAATGTTTTACGTATCTGCGTCTTCGTTTCGTCGTCATTGCAGAAGCCTGCGTAAAACTGTTCGGAAAGCTGTTTTTTAACATTCTCGTCAACTTCATATCTTCCGCTGTTTTTAAGCGACGTGAACCACTCGTTTATCAGCTTGTCGTTTTCACCGGTGAAATGATACAAAAGTCTTTCGAGATTTGATGATATCAAGATATCCATCGACGGAGAAACAGTCGTATAGAACGTTCTGTTTCTGTCGTAAACGCCTGTGTTTATAAAATCAGTAAGCACATTGTTGCTGTTAGAAGCGCATATGAGCTTGTTTACGGGAATTCCCATAATCTTCGCATAATACGCCGCGAGAATATTTCCGAAATTTCCCGTCGGAACAACAATATTCACTTTCTCGCCGTACTCTATCTCCTTATCCTTTACAAGCTGTGCATAAGACGAAACATAGTACACTATCTGCGGCGCGAGTCTTCCCCAGTTTATCGAGTTCGCGCTGGACAGAAGAACATTGTTGTCCGAAAGCTTCTTTTCGATCTCCTTATCGGTAAATATCGCCTTTACGCCGTTCTGACAGTCGTCAAAGTTGCCCTTGACAGCACACACGTTGACGTTTTTGCCCTCCTGGGTCGTCATCTGGCGCTTTTGCATTGGAGAAACTCCGTCCTCGGGATAAAAAACACAAATCGACGTACCATCAACGTCCTTAAAACCCTCGAGCGCTGCCTTTCCCGTGTCGCCGCTTGTCGCAACAAGTATGGCGATCTGCTTTCCCGAAACCTCTTTTTTCGCTGATGTCGTCAGAAGATACGGCAGTATCTGGAGCGCCATATCCTTAAACGCACAGGTCGGTCCATGCCACAGCTCGAGGATATACCTGCCGTTTTTCAGCTTTGTTATTTCTGCAATGTTATCGCTGTCGAAATTCTTGCTGTTATACGCGCTCTCAACGCAGCATCTCAGCTCCTCGGGAGTAAAATCCGTAAGATACTTCGAGAAAACGGCATACGCTCTCTCGGAATACTTCATATCGCCAAACGCCGAGATCTCCTCTTTAGTAAGCACGGGAATGTTCTCCGGAACAAAAAGCCCGCCCTCATCGGAGAGCCCCTTTACAATGGCGTGAGCGCTTGTCACTTTCAGAGAAGAATTTCTTGTACTCCGGTAATTCATAAATAGTCATTCCTTTCATCAGACCGCTGCGGAAGCCGAATAGGTCTAATTTACGGTATAGATACCGTCCGCGGTAAACGCATCCTCATAGATATCAATACGCGACACAGCGCAAACACCTCCCGAGATCGTCACCTCTGCAATATCATAGCGCGGCTGAAGCTCTGTGGGATTTTCCGACAGATAAGCGTCCGCCGTCATCACGATCTTGCGCTGCTTGGCGGTATCTACCGCCTCAAGTCCGCTTATCAGACTGTTGTATTTTCTGGTTTTTACCTCGGTGAAAACAATAAAGCCGCCCATTTTCGAGATTATGTCGATCTCTCCGACACGCTTTCGATAATTTCGGCGGATTATCGTATATCCGCGTTTTTCAAGCTCCGCACATACCGCGTCCTCACCAAGCGTTCCTTTTTTCTGTTTATCGGTTTTCATCGGTCTTTTTCCGCGCGTAATACTTTTTCAGAAAGCTTTTCCTGTGTATGGGACAAGCCCCGTATTCGTCAATCGCCGCGTAATGCCCTTTTGTTCCATAGCCCGCGTGTTTTTCAAATCCGTACTCGGGATATAGCTTCGCCTGTTCCTTCATATACCTGTCACGCGACACCTTTGCCAAGATCGACGCAGCAGCGATCGCCTCGCTTTTCGCGTCTCCGTCAATGACATTCCGCGCCGTTCCCGAAATTTCGGGAAGTACGTCGCCGTCCACAAGCACGATGTCCGCTTTTATTGAAAGTCCCTCATACGCGCGCTTCATCGCGAGCAGATCTGCCGAAAGTATATCGGTTTCCTCAATTTCGGCGACCGTCGCTGTTCCGACACACCACGCCGCCGCCTTTTCGATTATCTCATCGAATAACAGCTCGCGTTTTTTCTTTGACAACTGTTTGCTGTCGTTAAGACCGCTTATCGGCTTATTCGGGTCTAAAATGACCGCTGCCGCATATACGTCGCCCGCGAGGGGACCTCGTCCCGCTTCGTCAATACCGCAGACAACACCGTATTTTTCAAAAACAGCCCTGTCAAATCCGCTCAGCGTATCGGCGGATATTTCCTCAAGCTGTGTTTCCTTGCTTTTAGTATGTTTACTCATATTTTCTCTGCAGCGGGTCTACTCCAAATCGACCTCTTCAAGCGTTATCCTGCCGATCTTTCCGCCCCTGAACTCATCGAGAAGCGTTATCGCCGCGCGCTCGATATCCGGCTCACCGCCCGAAACAAGCATTCCCCGCGACCGAGCTATCTCCTCCAGGACATTCCCTTCCCCGCTTATTTTGTACCTCGCTCTCATAAGCTCGGGAAAGCGCTCCGACAAAAGCTCTCCGAGCGCCTCGGCAAGAGCCGCCGTGTCCATTATCTCGTCCTTTATCGCGCCCGTAAAAGCCAGCCTTTTCGCTGCCTCCTTATCGTCAAACTTCGGCCACAATATCCCCGGCATATCAAGCAGCTCCACATCCTTATCAATAGACACCCACTGCTTTCCGCGTGTAACTCCGGGTCTGTCGCCGACCTTTGTGCGCTTTGAATTTGCCATTCGGTTTATAAACGAGCTTTTTCCGACATTCGGAATACCCACGACCATAAGCCGCAGAGCCTTTCCTATCATGCCTCGTGTTTTTCTGCGCTCGATAAGCTCCGAAAGCTGTTTTTTGACCGCGGGCAAAAACCTGTTTATTCCCTTTCCGCTCCTACAGTCACACACAATAACGCAAAACCCGCGTCCCTCATAATAATTTCGCCAGCACGCCGTAGCTCTTTCGTCCGCGATATCGCACTTGTTCATTATTATGACACGCGGCTTTCCCGCGCATATTTCGTCAATAACGGGATTTCTGCTGCTTTCGGGTATCCTTGCGTCAATGACCTCGACGACCGCATCCACAAGCTTCAGATCCGCCTCGATAAGCCGACGCGTTTTCGTCATGTGTCCGGGATACCACTGTATATTACCTACCTCGCTCATTTAAAGCCACTTCATTTCACCAAGCGGAAAAAGCCTGAAAAGAGCCTTTCCCATTATATATTTCTCGTCTACAAAGCCGATAAGCCTGAGATCGCGGCTGTCGTGGGACACCTTTCTGTTGTCGCCCAAAACGAAAATACAGTTTTCCGGCACAACATAATCCGTGTCGCTTTCGACCCAGCCGTTATACTTCTGGTTTGTCGGACCTATGATATAGTCCTCCGTAAGCAGCTCGCCGTTTCGATAAACCTCGCCTTTTTCAAGGTTGAACCTTATAGTATCTCCCGCTGTTCCTATAACGCGCTTTATTATCGGTTCTCCGTAAAGCCTCGTTTCTGGATTCAGCAGCTTGTCTGTGCGGATAACGACCACATCTCCGAAGCTTGCCTTATAAGCAAAGTTTGTGGTTATCACAAAGTCGTTGTCCTGTAATGTATCACACATAGAATCGCCATCAACGGTAAACGCGCGGAACAAAAATAGGTTTATCAGAATTACCACCGCTCCGGCGAAAACAATGGTACAAACCCATTCGACCGCATTTGCAAACGGCTTGTCTTCCGTTTTTTCGTCCGCTTCCACGGCTTTATCCGCTTCCTTCGCTTCTTCGTAAGCCGGCTCGGAAAGCTCGGAAGCTATCAGCTCGAACTTTGCTCCGCCCTCGGAAGCATCTTCGGCGGACGCCGTTTCGGTTTTCTGTTCCAATTTCTCGTCAAATTCGTTCATAGCACAACTCTTTTCGCGTTTTAAGGCAATTAACGCACAACAGCGTTTTGCGCCATGGGCGCATAACGCGTGTGCGGTGTTGCCTTACGCGCTCATATCCGACATGGATATGAGCGCTCCTTCAGCGGAAATCCGCCGAAAATCAGACTCTCGACTTAACCTTGGCAGCTTTTCCGACTCTGTCGCGCAGATAATAAAGCTTAGCTCTGCGAACCTTACCGTTTCTTACTACCTCGACTCTGTCAACCGACGGAGAATGAAGCGGGAACACTCTCTCTACGCCGCAGCCGTGAGCAACGCGTCTAACCGTAAAGGTTTCGCTTACGCCGCCGTGCTTTTTGGCGATAACAGTTCCCTCAAACATCTGGATACGGCTCTTGTCGCCCTCTTTGATGCGAACGTAAACCTTTACCAGATCTCCGACCTCGATTTTCGGAGCAGCTTCCTTCATGCTGCTCTGCTCAATGATTTTCAGTGCGTCCATATTTCCTCCTGATGATTTTCGGATATTCTTGAATACGGCTTATTCCGTGCATGATACTTTAACTTAATGAAAAAGTACAACTAAACTGCAAAAGGTCTTTTCCTTTTAATTCAGCGGACTATCCGTTTTTTAATGTTCGGGAGCTATTCCCGTGCATTAAACACACGCCGAGACTGCGCTTATTTAAGGGCATAATTATCCCGACGGATACCAAATGCCTAATTATTATAACACTATTGATAAAAAAAATCAAGTAGTTTTATAGAAAATTAACAATTTTTTTCTCTATTTTTTATCAAAAAATTTTTTGAAACTCAGATTCTCAAAATATTTCTCATCAAATTCGTCAATAAGCCGCTCGGAAATGTCCTCCGCGGTTTTCACGATATCGCGAGCCGTCTCGCGGAATTTTTCCGAGAGCAGATAGTTTTCCGTACCGCGAAGCGCCGAATTTCCGCAAAAACTCGACTTAAGATATTTTTCGGGCATAGCGCCTATCGCCGCCATTGAGCGAAAGCCCGAATCGTTTGCAAACGGCGCGCCCGACAAATACGGCTTCTCCCCTCCGAACAGCTCAAACGCCGCCGCGCATTTTGCTTTGTCGGACTGGATAGCGCGGATATCGCTCTGTGAAATAAAAAAATCCTCGCCTATAGCGAACAGGTCGCGGTCGGTCATTATCCCGTCGCCGTCGAGAATGTTATCCGAGAGCATTATCTGAGCCGCACAGACCGCTCCCGCGGGAGATATCCCGAGGCTGTCACAGTCGCCGACTACTTCATATTCGATTATGCCGTTCTCCTTTCTCACCGCGTCGATCGCTCCGTTTTCGGGAGGCATTCCGCTTTCAAGCGCCGTTCCGTCAAACGCTCCCGAAAGCGAAAATCCCGCACAGCGAAGCGTTCCGCCGCTTTTTTCGGCAATACACATCATTGTCCCGACATCCGCCGCAAGAAAACTATCACTCGGAACAGCAAGGAGCGACGCGGTAAATCTTCCGCTAAGCTTAGCTGAAATGTACGGAACAAACACGACCTCCGTGTCGCTGTTTAATCCTAAATCCCCCGCAGAAAGTTCTTCTTCAAGGCGGTTTGACACGTGAATATCCGCCGCGAATCCCGCCCCCACAACAACCGATGCGGGAACCCCCGCGCTTCTCAGCGCCGTAACGGAAAGCCGCCTCAGCGTTTCTGCCGCGTTTTCCGCAGTTATTTTAACGCCGTAAAGAGCCGTTCTTGAATACGGTCTGTTGAGCACTCGGTCGAAAAGCTCTATCACGGCGGAGTTAGCCGTCAGATCACACGCCAATACGATCTCCGAGCTTCTCTCGCTTCGGAATTTAGCGCTCGACGCGTGTACCTCACTCAGCATTTGCCGCTCCGCTCTGCGTTTTGAGATAACCGTATATCTCGGTTATCGCGTTTTCGTTTTCGTCCGCGCCCGACAATATTCCCGCAATTCGATTTGTGATAAACGCTGTTGTGCCGTTTACACTCACCGACATTCCCGCGCTTGTTTCGACCCAATTGCCGCCGAGGTTCTTTATTATCATGACCCCGAAAAAACCTGCCGCGGCTTTAACGTAGCTTGCCATGATATCATTTGGCGGAGGATTCTGGGCAAAGCTGTTTTTAATCAAGCCTAAGATACTGCATAAATGGACTAAATTATCCTCGTCAAAATTTATCGCAATATTCACGTTCTGCTGTGCAAAGTCGATAAAATCCAGCGCGTAGCCGAGCATCGAAAGCTCGTGCGTAGGTTTTATCTCTCCGCGTTTTACACTCTCCATTCTTTCGGAAAGCTGCTTGTCAAGCTGCGCCGGTGTAAGCGTATAGTCAAAAGTGTTTTCGATAACGCCGCCTATCTCGATATTCAACTGCTCCATAAAGTACTCCTTTTAAGACTCGCTTGTGCCTGATATCCCGCTCTGCCTTTTCAGGTGATCGTAGATCTCGAAAACAGCGTTCTCGTTCGGATTAGCTCCCGAGATAGCGCCTATGACCTGGTTTGTTATGAACGCCGCCGTTCCGTTTACGATCACGGACATTCCGGCGTTGCTTTCGATCCAGTTTCCGCCGAGATTTTTCATTATTATACATCCGAGAAGTCCCGAGGTCATATTTACCCAAGTAGCGAAAATATCATCCGAGGGAGTTTCCTCCGCATAGCTTTCCTTCATCATCGAAATGACCGAACGCAGGCTTTCGAGGCTTTTCTCCGAAAAATCAAGCTCGATATCGAGGTTGTTCTTCGCGAAATCAACAAGATCCAGCGCGCACCCGAGCATAATACACTCGCCCGAAACAGCCTCGATCTTCTTTTGCTTCAAAAGCTCGTATTTTTCCGTAAGCTGTTTGTCAAGCTCCGCGAGCGGCAGGTCATAGTCGAACTCCTTCGGGATAGGCTCGCCGAGCTGAATTTCATTAAGTGTGTTTTCGTTCATATTCTCGTCCATTTTTATTCTCCTTTTCAATTTATGCTTATTGAAATTTTATCATATAAAAATGTATTTGTCAAGACAAAAAACTATTGCAAAATACAATTGTTTGTGATATACTTATAAAGTGGTGCGGCTTTTGACAAATTTGTCGCGTTATATTGTATTGGAAAGCGGGGAGCCGATTTGAAGCTGAATATTGTTTTGGCTCAGCCGCAGATCCCGCAGAATACGGGAAATATCGCGCGGACTTGTGCGGTTACGGGAGCGGCTCTGCATATAATAAAGCCGATGGGCTTTACTCCTACGGACAAACAGCTAAAACGCGCGGGTCTGGACTACTGGCATTATCTCGATATCTCATATTATGAGGATTTCGATGATTTTTTCGCCAAGCAAAGCGGCGCTTATTTCTTTTTTTCGACCAAAGCGCAAAAACGATATACCGATGTCTCTTATCCCGACAGATGTTTTATTGTATTCGGAAGAGAGGACGCGGGGCTTCCCGAGGAATTGCTGCTTAAGCATAAGGAAAGCTGTGTGAGGATACCGATGATGCCGACGCTCAGAAGCCTTAATCTTTCAAACAGCGTCGCTATAGCGGCATATGAGATACTCAGACAATGGGATTTTCCCGAGCTTCAGAACTCCGGTACACTTACAAAATTCGACTGGGACAGCGTTGAATAATGCCGAAAAAATTTTACATATCAATGAAAGGAAATCAAGCTATGAACGAGAAGGTCAAAATTATTACCGACAGCGGCTGTGATATTACCCGCGAATCCGAAAAGGAGTGGGCGAAATATCTTACTATAATACCGTTTGTTGTTACGGTTCAGGGAAAAGAATATCTCGACAGGATCGATGTCAAGGAGGATGAGTTCTACAAGATCCTCAAGGAACAAGAAGAGATCCCCAAGCACTCGCAGATAACCCAGCTCCAGTTTGAGGAAAAATACCGCGAGCTTTACGAAGAAGGCATAAGGGAAATAATTGTTGACGTTATAAATGCCGAAGGCTCCCAGACCTACTCTCAGTCGGTCCTCGCGGCTCAGAACATACATGACGAGTTTCCCGACCTGAAAATACACAATGTTGACTCTAAAAACTACTCGATCCACTACGGATATCCCATTATCGAAGCCTGCAAGAAGCTCAGCGAAGGACAAAGCGTCGAAAGCGTTGTCGCGTATCTTCATGACTGGGCGGATCATTCCGAATCGTTTATCGTGGGGTTCGGACTCAGGCATATGAAAAAATCGGGAAGGATCTCGGCGGCGGCGTCCTTCCTCGGCGAGCTTATGGGGCTTAAACCGCTTATTATGCTTCACGCGGGAACGACCGCGGTTTTGAAAAAGGCGCGCGGAGAAAAGGCGGTCATAGACGCGGCGGTTGAAACGATATCTTCAAGGATAATCCCGAAAACGCCGTACTGTGTTATTACTACGACCCGCCCGGAGCTTGAAAAGGAGCTTATCGAAAAGCTCACAAAAAAGCTCGGCTATGCGCCCGCTTATGTCAGCAAGTGCGGGGTTGTGGTAAGCTGTAACGCGGGTCCGGAGTTCATAGGAGTGTTTATAAAGTCCAAAGATCACAGCCTGAACTAACTTTTGTAAATTGATTTCTTGAGAAGTCAGAGGTTATAAACACGGTAAGAGTTTTTGATCTGATTCTCCGATCCTAATTTCTAACCTCTAAATAAGGAGCAGACACTTGGAAGCAGTTGAATATATAAAGGATATTTTTCAGAATTTTGTTAAGATATTTCAGTCGATAACCGTCTTTGATGTGCTTGATATACTTATCCTTACGTTTCTGGTATACTATATCATAAAGCTTATGCGCGAGACCCGTGCTATGCAGCTTTTAAAAGGTATTCTGATCGTTGTCATAGTATATTTTCTCGTACAGGCATTCCAGCTTAAAGCAATGAGCTTTTTGTTCAATAACTTTTTGCAGGTCGGCATAATCGCGCTGATAATCGTTTTCCAGCCCGAGCTTCGCAGAATACTCGAAAAGGTCGGCGGGACAAAGGTCACTACCTTTGCACAGTCAGTAGAAAGAAACGCGGGAAATTTGTCCGTGCGTGAAAAAGCGATAACAGGTATCGCGGACGCCTGCGCGAGACTTCGCGAGTCGAAGACGGGCGCGCTTATCGTTATAGAACGCGCGACAAAGCTCGGCGACATAATCGAAAAGGAAACTACAAGCATCATAAACGCGGAATGTGAACCGGAGCTTTTCTGCAATATCTTCTACAACAAAGCTCCTCTCCACGACGGCGCGGTCATTATACGCGACAACAGGATCTTCGCGGCGGGCTGTTTTCTGCCGAATACCCAGAAGGATCAGTATCTTTCGACAGACCTTGGTTCGCGTCACAGAGCGGCGGTCGGCATGAGTGAAAACTCAGACGCGCTGGTGGTGGTGGTGTCGGAGGAAACGGGAAATATTTCCGTTGCGCTCGATGGTCAGCTTTCACGTGACCTTACAAAGGACAGCCTTATTTCAATACTGAGAAAATATATGCCCGGGGCTTCTTTGGACAAAAAGAAAAAGCTACGCGCGAAAAACGGCTGAATATCTGAACAATAAGGAGCTGACATATTATGATAAATCTGCTTTTCAACTTTTTGGGTGATATAAAGCGCAACTATAAAACACTTATTTTAGCGTTTATTATGGCGGCAGCGTTCTGGATAGTGGTTTCGATACAGGTCTTCCCTACCATCGAGACCGAGGTCTCGGGAATAGCTATAGAAGCTCAGCCGACGGAATATATGCTTCAGAACAACCTTGAAATTGTTGAGGATTTCACAGAGCTTGTAAATATCCGCATCGAGGGAAAACGCTTTGACATAAGCGGACTGAAGGCTGAGGATTTTTATGCGGCTATAGATCTGTCGTCTGTGCGCTCGGCGGGAAAATACAGCCTTCCGCTGAATGTTTCCGCGAAATCAAATATCGACTGTACTATACGCGAACAAGATCCATTTAAGGTCACGCTAACAATCGACGAAATTATTTCAAAGGAATTTGTAATCGAAGGAACGGCGCCTGATATAAGTCTGCCCGAGGGATATTACGCGGGCGATATCACAGCCTCTCCCGAAAAAATAACCGTCACAGGCTCGTCCTCTATCATCAACAAGATAACGAAGATCGAGGCGCGCTCGGGATATCACGGAGAGATAATCGAATCCCACCAGACCAACAGCGAGATAATTATTTACGGCGAAAACGGATCGAGGATACTCGCAGACAATCTTAAGCTCTCGCCGGAAAAGGTAACGGTCGATATTCCGATATACAGACAGAAGGAGCTTCCGCTTAATATTGTTATAAACTATCCGCCGAATTTTGATATTGACAGTCTGAAATATGAGATACAGCCGTCGTCCATTATTGTCGCGGCTCCCGGAAATCTTATAGACAATTTGAGCAAGCTCGATATCGGCACGATAAACCTTTCCGATATAAGCCTGAACAAAAGCACTTACTTTACTATCCCGCTTCCCGAGGGCTATAAGAACCTTTCTGGAAACAACACGGTAAAGATCGAATGGAACACGGAAAACTACGGAACGCTCAATATCCCCGTCAGAACGGAGAATATCACGATAACAAACGCTCCCGACAACTTTGATGTTTCACTCACAACACGCAACGTAAACTTTACTATTGTCGGACCATCAAGCGTTTTGGCGGGAATTTCCGAAAATGACTTTATCGTAACCGCAAATCTTCTCGGAGTATCTCTTCGCGAAGGCTCTCAGGACGTAACCATAACCGCCCAGCTAAAGGGCGAGAACCAGAGCTGCTGGATATCGGGAGAATATAAGGTCACTATAAACGCAACACAAAAGGACGCAGGATAATGGCTGTTATTGTTTCGCAAATTAAAACAAGCCTTTCCGAACCGCGTGAAAACGCGCTCGGAAAGGCGATTTCTCTTTTAAAGCTTTCAGACTCGGAAATAAAGAGCATAAAGCTTCACAAGACCTCTGTTGACGCAAGACACGAAGAAATAATGTTTGTAAGCTCGGTTTTAATCGAGCTTTACGACCGAAATAAGGAAAAAGCGCTTGCCGAAAGATCACCGAATGTAAGAATATCAGACAATGAAGAATTATCCTTTTCGTTCGGAAACGATCCTATTTCGGGGAAAATATACGTCGCTGGATTCGGTCCCGCGGGAATGTTCTGCGCGCTGACGCTGTGTGAATACGGCTATAAGCCCGTTGTTTTCGAGCGCGGAGCGGAAATGAGCGAGAGAGTCCATGCGGTAGAAGCCTTTTGGAACGGCGGAATGCTCAGTAAAAACGCAAACGTTCAATTCGGCGAGGGCGGCGCGGGTACGTTTTCCGACGGCAAGCTTACTACAAGAATAAACGATCCGCTGTGTGCGAGAGTTCTCGAAAGGCTTGTTGAGTTCGGCGCTCCCGAGGAAATTCTTACAAAAGCAAAGCCGCATATCGGGACCGATAAGCTTAGAAAAGTCGTTGTAAACCTAAGAAGTAAAATTATCGAGCTTGGCGGAGAGGTGAGGTTTTTATCTCCTGTTGAAAGCATAAGGCTGAAAAACAACAGAGTCGATTCGATAATCGTAAACGGCGATGAGATCAAATGCGGAGCGGTCGTATTGGCTTTGGGACATTCGGCGCACGACACCTTCGCCGAGCTTTTGAAAAGCGGCGTCGAGCTTGTTCCGAAGGCGTTTTCCGTTGGCGCGCGCATAGAGCATTTACAGTCGGACATCGACGGGGCAATGTACGGGAAATACGCAGGACATCCTGCCCTGCCGCCCGCGGAATACACATTATCTTACCATAACAAAAACCGAGCAAACGACCGTGGGGTGTATACATTTTGTATGTGTCCGGGGGGCTTTGTCGTAGCTTCACAGAACACAGACGGCACGGTTCTTACAAACGGCATGAGCAACTTCGACCGCGCGGGCAAAAACGCGAACAGCGCCGTTCTGGTCTCGGTTTTTCCCGATGATTTCGACGACCCAAACAGTCCGCTTTCGGGGATCGACTTTGTACACAGACTTGAGGAAAAGGCGTTTTTTTTCGGAAAATCGAACGGAAAAGCGCCCGCGATGCTTACGCGCGAATTTATCGGTGTTGGCGGTTCATTTTCTCTCGGAAAAGTTACGCCGACCTATCCGCTCGGAGTCGAAAGCGCAAATTTACGCGAGCTGTTTCCCGAATATATTTCGGAACATCTCGCCGAGGGTATCCGCCAATTCGACAGGAAAATAAAGGGCTTTTCGGACAGCGACAGCGTCCTCACCGCAATTGAAACGCGAAGCTCCTCGCCCGTAAGAATACCGCGAAACGACCTCGGAGAAGCGCTTTGCGCCGAAAATCTCTACCCCTGCGGCGAGGGAGCGGGCTATGCGGGAGGGATCATGTCCGCGGCTGTTGACGGGATAAAGACCGCAATCAGGATCATGGAGAAATACAAGCCGACTGTTTGACATTTCGGGAAAAATATGGTATAATAAAAGCATAAATGCTTTTATTATACTGATTTTAATGCCCTCGCGCA
>JAFLUE010000209.1 GCA_022508945.1 Oscillospiraceae bacterium | reverse complement strand
ATTTCAAAAAGCTTAAAATTTTTTCTTTTGAAAAAATTTTAAGCGGTTCTCACTTTGCGTCGGCTCTGCTGACGCAAAGTGATGAATTTTGAAATTAATTTAAGATAAGGGAGTTTTTTGTGAATAAAATAATCGTGATCTGCGGACCTACCGCTTCGGGAAAAACAGCGCTTTCAGTGGAGCTTGCTAAAATTTACGGCGGTGAGATCATCTCCGCCGACAGTATGCAGATATATACGGATATGGATATCGCTTCGGCAAAGGCGACCGCCGAAGAACAGCAGGGTATCCCGCATCATCTTATGGATTTTCTTGACCCAAGCAGGGGCTTTTCCGTCGCGGATTATGTAAAGCTATGCAAGAAAACGGCTGACGAGATACTCGGCAGGGGAAATATCCCGATAATCTGCGGCGGTACGGGGCTTTATATCAGCTCGTTTGTAGACAACCTTACATTTGACGAAAGCGAACAGGACTTTGAGTTTCGGGAAAAAATGCGTAGGTTTGCCGAGGAAAACGGCGCGTCGGCACTTCTCGAAAAGCTGAGGGAGGTCGATCCGGAGACCGCCGAAACGCTTCATGAAAACAATATCGGAAGAATTATCCGCGCCCTTGAGGTTTACAAAACCACAGGACACACGATCTCCGAGGCGAAAAAAAACTCGCGAAAAATTCCCTCGCCGTATGAATTTATAATGATAACGCTCGACTTCGCGGACCGTGAACAGCTTAAAAACCGTATAAACAAGCGTGTTGACGAGATGATGGAGCGCGGGCTTGAGGATGAGGCGCGCTCTTGCTTTATGCAGAAAAGCCGTCCGACTGCCGCTCAGGCAATAGGCATAAAAGAGCTTTACCCGTATATTCGGGGAGAGAAAACGCTTGAGGAGTGCGTTGAAGAGCTGAAGCTGCACACACGCCAATATGCGAAAAGGCAGCTTACTTGGTTTCGCCGCGATGGCAGAATGCACCGCCTTGTCATTGAACCCTGCGACGGGTTATGTGAAATTGTCGGGAAAGCAAGGAGTATAATTGACGATAATTTACAGATATTGGAAAATTAAATGCAAAATTAGAAAAAATTTTTAAAAATTGTTGCATTTTTATGAAAAAATCTCTAAAAATTATAAAAAAAGTATAGCAATTTTTAAAAGAATATGTTATACTGTATGTATATAGTTGGGGAGTGTCTGCTTTTTTACCGACGTAATAATGATGAAACGCGGGGTTTGATCGTAAATTTCCGCTTTCAATATAGAGAGAAAAGGTGATTATTATGGCAAAAGACATTAATTTACAGGACGTTTTTCTTAACCAGGCGCGTAAGGACAAGATTCCCGTTACTATCTATATAACTAACGGGTTTCAGTTTAAGGGCGTGGTAAAGGGATTTGACAACTATACTGTCATTCTCGATACAGAAGGAAAACAGAACTTGATCTATAAGCACGCGATCTCCACGATCACGCCGTTCAAGCCTGTTTCGATCCTTGACGCTTACGATAAGGGCGACGAGGGATAAGGCTCCCTTTTTTACCGGGGGTGAGCTTTTAAGTGAATTCGGCTTGGACAAGGGCTGTGCTGGTTATTGTTTCGGCGTTTGTGATTCTTGTTGCAGTCGGACAGATTTTCTTTGTCGGCGGAAGCTCGGTCAAAACAGAGACCGTGCTCAGCTATGATTTTGATGAGGAAATACCGTTCGAGGCAGTGTTTTTGCGCGATGAGACCGTTGTATATGATAACAGAACGGGGATCCTGTGTTATGAATACGAGGACGGGATAAAGGTAGGCAAAAGCACGATCATCGCGAGGCGCTATAAAAACGATGCGGATATAGCCAATATGCGTGAGATAGAACAGCTCGAAAAGCAGATAGAAATGCTCGAAAGCGCGGAAGCGCTTTTGGGAACCGACAATTCGCAGCTTGAGGCAATTTCCGCGCAGATAAACGAAAGCCATTCGTATATCATAAACAGTATAGCGAGCGGAGACTACGCGGGAGCGTCGCAGTACAGAAACAACCTTCTGTATGCAATGTGCAAGCGCGAGATAACGCTTAAGGAAAGCGACGGATATGCCGAAAAGAAAAATGCTTTGAAGCACAGGGTCGCCGAGCTTAAAGCGCGGCTTTCGGGCGGTTTTTATGATGTGTACGCGGGGGGTACAGGGTATTTTGTAAGCTCCGCGGACGGCTATGAGGGAGAGTTCGGGTTTTCCGACGTCGACCTTATGACCGAGGAGAAAATAAACGAGATCCTGGCAAATCCTTCAAAATCGACAGACTCGTCGATAATCGGAAAGCTTGTTTCCGATTATCGCTGGAGAGCGGCGGCGGTTATCGAAAAGAGCAGGCTTTTCGGTATAGGCACAGGCTCGGAGGCGGTTGTGCGTATAGGCTCAAGCTCGAGAATGATGAAGGTAAATGTCGTGTCCGTAAAGGAATGCTCGGACGGAAAGGCAATTTACATTTTTGAATGTGACAATCTTATTTCGCCCGCGATGTCCGAAAGGACCGCGAGCTTCAAGCTTGTTCTGAAAAGCTATGGAGGACTTCGCATTTCGAGAAACGCCGTGCGCGAAAACAACGGCGAGCTTGGCGTATATATTAAGCGTGATAATAAATTGCTGTTTAAGAAGATAAATGTTGAATATTGGGGCGACGATTACGTTATTTGCAAGCAGGAAACGGGAGACGACTATCTGAAGCTCTATGACAGCGTTGTTGTCGAAGGCAAGGAACTGTACGATGGAAAGATTGTTTGAGGATGATTTTCCCGATATCCGCGAAAGCTATGAGGTTATCCGAGAGAATATAGAAAAGGCAATGTCCTTGGCTTTCCGCCGCGACGAGGTAAAGATCATGGCGGTCACAAAGACGGTGCCGCCCGAAAGGGTGAATTTTGCGGTCGGGTTAGGAGTTAAGCTGCTCGGTGAAAACCGCGTCCAGGAGTATCT
>JAFLUE010000208.1 GCA_022508945.1 Oscillospiraceae bacterium | reverse complement strand
TTTTCGTTTCGGCGACTCCCGGAGAATTTGAGCGCGAAAAGTCAACTCAGATAGTCGAGCAGATCATTCGTCCGACAGGGCTTTTAGATCCCGAGATAGTTGTAAAGCCCACTGACGGACAGATAGAGGATCTGATCTCGGAAATAAACACAAGAGTTGAGAAAAAACAACGCGTATTGGTTACGACGCTTACGAAAAAAATGGCTGAGGATCTGACGGAATTCCTCGATAAGGCGGGAATAAAGGTTCGCTATATGCATCACGATATCGACACGATAGAGCGAATGGAAATAATACGCGACCTGCGCGAGGGAGAATTTGACGTTCTGGTCGGGATAAACCTGCTTCGCGAGGGACTTGATATACCGGAGGTGTCGCTGGTCGCTATTCTCGACGCGGACAAGGAGGGCTTTCTGCGCTCGGAGACATCGCTTGTGCAGACGATAGGCCGCGCGGCAAGAAACGCGGAGGGAACGGTCATTATGTACGCGGATTTTGTTACGCAGTCAATGGAAAGGGCAATTTCCGAAACGCTTAGAAGACGCGAAATACAGCAGAACTACAACAAAGAACATAATATCGTTCCGAAAACGATCGTCAAGGAAGTGCGCGACGTACTCGAGATAACGCGAAAGGCTGATAAAAAGCTTAAAAAGAGCGATTATAAGAAGCTTCCGAGGCGCGAGCGCGAGAAGCTTATCGCTCAATACACTGTTGAAATGAAGAAAGCGGCGAAGCTTCTTGACTTTGAACACGCGGCGTTTCTGCGCGATAAGATAAAGGAGCTTCAGGGCTGATGACAACGGACTTTTCAAGAATAAATCCATGCGGAGAATGCTGCGGCTTCTGCGGTTATTACTACGACGGCGGCTGCGGAGGCTGTCGTGAGGATAAAGCGAAGGGATGCGAGATTTCCGACTGCTGTAAGGAACATAACTCGTATTTCTGCGGTGTTTGCCGTGGATTTCCCTGTGAGACCATTAAAAACAAATACTCCGAATGGAACAAGAACGGTATAGCAAAAACCGCGGAGCTTGGCAAAGAATACAACCTCTTGAACAGGAAAGGACGATAAAAAGTGGCTAATGATAAAATTATCATAAAGGGCGCGAGAGAACACAATCTGAACAACATTGATGTTACTATCCCGAGGGACAAGCTCGTGGTTCTCACGGGAGTCTCCGGTTCGGGAAAAAGCTCGCTCGCGTTCGACACTATTTTTGCCGATGGGCAGAAGCGCTATATGGAGAGCCTTTCGAGCTATGCGAGGATGTTTCTCGGTCAAATGGAAAAGCCCGATGTGGACAGCATAGAGGGACTTTCCCCCGCTATTTCCATAGACCAGAAAACGACCTCCAAAAACCCGCGCTCTACCGTAGGGACGGTGACGGAGATATACGACTATCTGCGTCTTATGTACGCGAGAATAGGTATTCCCCACTGCCCTGTCTGCGGAAGAGAAATTAGGCAGCAGACCGTAGACGAGATAGTTGACAAGGTATTGGAGCTTCCGGAAAAGACAAAGTTTCAGATACTTGCGCCTGTCGTAAGGGCAAGAAAGGGCGAACACAAAAAGGAATTCGAGAGCGCAAGAAAGTCGGGCTTTTCACGTGTGAGGGTCGACGGCATAACCTTCGACCTGAACGAAAAGATCTCTCTTGAAAAAAACAACAAGCACTCGATCGAAATAATCGTAGACCGTCTTGTAATCAAGGACGGGATACGCTCGAGGCTCGCGGAGAGCATCGAAACGGCGGGAAATCTCACGGGCGGACTTATTTACATTGATGTTATTGACGGTGAGGAGCTTCATTTTTCACAGAGCTACGCCTGCCCCGAACACGGAGTATCGGTAGACGAGCTTGTTCCGAGAATGTTTTCATTTAACAACCCGCTCGGCGCCTGCCCCGAATGTACGGGCATCGGAAGCTACAGAAGGATAGACCCCGATCTTGTTATGCCAAACAGATATCTGTCAATAAAGGACGGCGCGATAAAGGGCTATGGCTGGACTTACGCCGAAGGCACGATCGCGGCGATGTATTTTGACGCGATCGCCGAGCGCAACGGCTTTTCGGTTGAACAGCCGATCTGCGAATACTCCGAGAAGGCTATTGACGAGCTAATGTACGGAACGAAGGGCGAGAAGATACTCGTAAAGCGCCCGAAAAAACAGGGCGGCGGCGAATACTACACCGAGTTTGAGGGAGTAGCAAACAATCTTCAGCGGCGGTATGACGAAGCTCAGGGCTGGCAGACATATGCAAAGGACGCGCTCGACGATTTTATGAGCGACGTCGAATGTCCGAAATGCAGAGGCGAAAGGCTGAACGAAACCGCGCTTTCGGTTACGGTAGGCGGGATAAACATAATGGATTTCTGCAAGATGTCGGTTTTAAATGCGCTGGATTTTGTGGACGAGCTCGTGCTGTCGGATCATGACAGAATGATCGCGGGGCAAATTCTTAAAGAAATCAAATCGCGGCTGGGATTTCTGCGCTCGGTGGGGCTTGAATATCTCACGCTTTCGAGAGCGGCAGGCTCACTTTCCGGCGGAGAAAGCCAGCGCATAAGGCTTGCGACTCAGATAGGAAGCGCGCTTACGGGAGTGCTTTATATTCTCGACGAACCGAGCATCGGACTTCACCAGCGCGACAACGACAAGCTCATCGCAACGCTTAAAAAGCTGCGCGATCTCGGAAACACCCTTATTGTTGTTGAACATGACGAGGACACGATGCGCGCGGCGGACTGGATAGTTGATATTGGTCCGCTGGCTGGGATACATGGGGGAAATGTAGTTTACAGCGGAGATGTAAAAGGCATTCTCAAATGCAAAGGCTCAATAACCGGTCAATATCTCAGCGGAAAGCAGAAGATCGCCGTGCCGAAAAAACGCAGAAAGCTTACGGGAAAATGGCTGAAAGTAATCGGCGCAGAGGAAAACAATCTGAAAAAAATCAACGTTGATGTTCCCATAGGCGTTTTCACCTGTGTTACGGGAGTTTCGGGCAGCGGAAAAAGCTCGCTTGTAAACGAGATAA
>JAFLUE010000207.1 GCA_022508945.1 Oscillospiraceae bacterium | reverse complement strand
GGAAATTTTTTTAAAATTTTATTCCGAAGATCCGGACGAAAAGCCGAGCATTGCGCCGATGCGCATTACAGAACGGTTTATGGCAATTTACAACAACCGTATTTTTATAACTTTTTGAATTTTTTCAGCAATAATGAGCATATGCTCCCCTATTATCGGAAAGCATCAGTCTGTATATTAACCTAAAAAAACAACGCAATAGTCAAGCGCGAAATTTCAAAACCGCGCAGCACGCCGAAGGCGCGCCGCGCGGTTTTGAAATTTCTTTTTAAATAAATCCATCAAAACAACACTTTTGGATTTTTCTACAAGCTGTCTCACCTTATGTATCAACAATTATTTTTACGGGAGAAGTCCTCTTTATATCCAGCAGCGGCATAAGCGACGTCAACAAGAAGATCGCTGCCAGAAAGGCGGCCGTGACTGCCGCGTTTGCCGAGGTCACGCGAAGTCCGTTATACAACTGCTCCTCGCGCCAGTGAATAAACAGCGCGTAACCGACAGCTCCCGGTACAGCCAGCTTCAGTACGCTTTCCAGGAAAGTTGTTACAACACCTGTTTTACAGTCCATTCCGCACAGAAAATACACCGCGTATTTCTTTTTGCTTGTAATTGTAGAAAGAAGATTTCCGCTGCTCACGCCCGCAATGCACACGATCGCCATCAGCACGAAAATAACGGTCAGCATTTCGGTCGTTGTACGGTTTCTTTCGTACGCGTTATCGGACATATATTTAAAGGTAAAAATGCGGGAATAATCTCCGAGAGCGTCAAAAACCGTCTGCTGATTTTCCCGAGAAGCCTTAATAACGGCAGTGCCATGTAAGAAAGGCATGATCTCGTTAATGTTATCTTCAATGATAATTATCGCGTCGTTTTTTTGTTCAAAGAGATAATTTGTATCCATATCAGTGCCCGAGGAGCCGGTTGTAAAGATATACGCGTTGCGCTCGAGAACGCCGATCACAAGGTAGTTTTTTTCGGTGTGCTTAGGATTGTAGAGCGAGATATTCTCGCCGACCTTGAATCTGTCCGCAAGATCGCTTCCAACTACAACGGGGATCACATTTTCATCTGAATTGCCCTCAAAATCGTACTTATCGAACCATATCCCCTTGGAAACGTGAAAGCGCAGAGACGCCGCCAGACCGCTCGGATAGTATATGTGCGGCGCCCTGTCGTTTTCAATATCGTGCGAGAGCGGCGCGTTTACTTCTATTGCCTGATACCAGCCCTCAATTATGCCCTCCGATTTAAGCCTGTCAAGCTCAGACATCTCGTATTCCCATATCCTGTTGCGAAATTCGCCCCCGTTTTCCCAATCGCCCTTGTCGGGTTCGGAGATATACATATAATCCTCGTAAAAACCGCTGTCCCGAACCAGATTATTTATGTATTCCCGATGCATAAACAGCGACAGTGAAATATTCATCAGGAAAACCGACGCTCCCACAAACAGTATCATTATGACGGTGTTCAGTTTGTCATTTTTTAAGTTTCCGAAAATAATTTTAAGCTGCTTAAATACCGACATCTTAATCCCTCCTCAAGTTAGTGATCTTAAGCTGCTTGCAGATCTTTGCTGTGTTTATCAGCGTAAAGACCGCAAAAGTCCCGAAGAAGATCCCGAAGCCTATGCCGATATCGGCGAGAGTAAGCGGCGCGGTGTGTGTAAGAAGCTCCCGCAAAAGCGCGTTCAACACCAGCCCCACAAGATAAGCAGATACGCACAGCAGCAGCGATTCACAAAGTGCCGCCCGCATTACCGTGCCTTTTGTCGCGCCGTTTAACCAATAGACCGTGTATGTCGGAAGATTGACCGTCTGCCAATACTTTATCAGTGAAGTCAAACACACCACCAGCATAATGATGATAGCGGAATACATAAGCTCATAAGTCTTTACGAAGTCCGAACCCGCTTCGCCCGGCGCGGGCGGATAGGTTATGCTCGCGTTCGGTATATTTTCTCTGATGATTTCGGTCAATTTGCGCTGTTGTTCTTCACTTAAGCGATCCTCAAACGCTAAGCGAAAGCTGTCAAATTCACTGTACTTTTCCGCGAATTTATCCGCAAAAATTACCGCGCCCGTATCCATGAAGAAAGATTCAAAAACGCCCATGACCGTAAATTCCTCGCCGTCAAAAACAACCGTTTCTCCCGTCATTTTCAGGCGGTCTCCGTAATCCAGCAGGTCTTGATTTATGGCAATGATGTTCCCGCCGGTATTCTCGATCTCGGCGTGATACCCCTCGTGCCATAATCCCGTAATGTCTCCCAAACGATCTCTGCCGATACGGCTTGAACCGACCACGCTATAGCCGCCGTCCATTGCCCTGAAGAATTGATAATTATCGATTTCGGGGAAATCACCTTCGGATATCCGGTTTAAAATGCCGTTTGCGGCTGTTGTCGAAGCGCCGGTGTTTATTGTGTATCTGGTGCGGGCCGCCCCAAGTGACTCCTCGTAAAGCGTGCCGCTGTATCTCGCGAACGAGTATGAATAATTAAGCACGAACGAGGCGCTTATCATACAGATCATCAGCCAGATAAACACCTTTTTCTCCGAACGAAAAAAAGCCGCAATGTCTTTCAAAGCGATAAATAATACCATTTGCGCCGCCCCCTATTTGTTTTCTGTCCACATTTTAAAGGATTTGAAAACAAATTGCAATAGCTTCAGCGCAAATGGTATTTATTTCAGCACAAGTGGTATTACTTTTAAAGCCTTGGCATATGCTCTTTTAACAAGATATTTGGGCGCGCCGTAAAAAATCGAACTTATAAAAGGGTCCAAAGCTGTTCGGTTATTTTGTATGTTAATGATTACATAAAATTCTTTTCCGCAAAAAAAATTTTAGTCAATCAAACAAAAGTTTTTACAACGCTTACTTTGAAGAAAAGAACGCTTAAACTACGGCACAGGATAAAGAAAGCCGCTGTATAGACTTACAGCGGCTCAGGCTGTATATAAAGTTGTCTATCCCGAATTTATTTAAAATTGAAATTTCAAAACCGCGCATCGCGCCTTTGGCGCGGTGCGCTTGCCAAGCCGC
>JAFLUE010000206.1 GCA_022508945.1 Oscillospiraceae bacterium | reverse complement strand
TTTTGAAATTTCAAATTTAAATAAATTCGGGATAGACAACTTTATATACAGCCTGCAAGTTTAACCTTTTTTTAAGCTGAAATAATTTAAAACTTCAATTGTCGACTGAATCTCAAAAGCAGTTGACAATTGAAGCTTTTTGTGTTATGATAATAATGTGATTTGCGGCGGCGAAGCCATTGCAAAAAAATAATTTGACAACAAAAAGAGAGTGTTTTATGAAAACAAGAGATCTGGCGCTTATGGCGCTGTTTATCGTGCTTATCACGGTGGGGACGTTTATCCGAATTCCCTTGCCGCTGTGTCCTGTAAATCTCCAGCCGTTTTTCGTTATACTTGCGGGAATGCTGCTTGGCGGCAAAAGGGGAGCGTTCAGCGTAGCGGGCTATGTGGCTCTCGGGCTTGCGGGAGTTCCCGTGTTCACAAGCGGGGGCGGTATCGGCTATGTGCTTCAGCCGACCTTCGGTTTTATGTTGGGTTATATTATCGCCGCGTTCATTATCGGCAGCGTTTCTTCGGCGGGAAAACCCTCCGTGCTTCGGTTTACAATATCGGGGCTTTGCGGACTCGTAGCGGTATACGGGGTCGGACTCATGTACTATTGGTGCATCAGCAAGTATTATCTGCAAAGCGATATCGGAGTGTGGACAATGCTCGTAAACTGCTTTTTCCTGCCGCTTCCGAAGGATATTGCCTCGTGCGTATTGGCGGCAATTCTCGGAAAACGGCTGCTGCCTGTGGTAAGATCAACACAAGTTAAGGTTACGGTAGAGGGGAACAAAAATGACTGATATGATCGCGCTTGCCGAGGAGATAGTCGGCGGAAAGCGTCTGAAAAAAGGCGATGATACAAGCGCATTTCTTACCTCAGAGCTTTCGGAGCTTTGCAGAGGCGCGGACAGGATACGCAGTGCGCTTTGCGGAAAACACGCAGACCTTTGCGGAATAATAAACGGCAGGAGCGGGAAATGCCCCGAAAACTGCAAATTCTGCGCCCAATCCGTTCACAATCACACGGGGATCAAGGAGTACGGCTTCCTTGACGAGAACATTATCCTCGAAGAATGTAAACACTACGAAAAAAAAGGTGTGCATAGGTTTTCGATAGTTACCGCGGGACGAACGCTGAGCGACGAGGACTTTGAAAAGGCGATCTCCGCTTATCGGCTTATGCACAGCGAATGTGGGATCTCGCTGTGTGCGTCGCACGGACTGCTGACAGAGGAACAGTTCAAAAGGCTTTATGACAGCGGCGTAAGAATGTATCACGCGAACATCGAGACCTCGCGGAGAAATTTCCCGAATATATGTACGAGCCACAGCTTTGACGATAAAATAGCCTGCATAAAGCGCGCGCAGAAGTGTGGCTTTAAGGTCTGCTCGGGCGGGATAATCGGAATGGGCGAAACTTGGGAGGACAGGCTCGATATGGCTTTCACCCTCGCCGAGCTGAACATAACGTCAATTCCCATAAACGCGCTTACTCCCATAAACGGAACGCCGCTCGAAAAGTCCGAAAAGCTTTCCGAGAGCGATATCCTCAGAACAGTTGCTATTTTCAGGTATATAAATCCTACCGCGTATATTCGTCTTGCCGCGGGACGTAATTTAATGGAGGACTCGGGAAAGGCTGCGTTCCGCGCCGGTGCGAACGCCACTATCACGGGAGATATGCTGACGACTTCCGGCAACGACATAAATGCCGATATGGAAATGCTGTCGGGTATGGGGTTTGAGATCGCGAAAGCGTAACGAAGTTTACAAAAAGTCTTTGGAAATGGATACGGTGAACCTTTCTTTAAAAAGGTTCACCGAAAAAAATCGAATTAAATTTTATCTGCCAGAGCCACGGCTTTCTGACAGCCGTCGGTATTCGCGATATCGCCAACATTCAGCACTCCCGGAACAAGCACTTCTCCGACCATTTCCCATTTAAGCAGCGCGGCAGAACGCTCGATCGGCACTCTTACGCCGTCCATAACAGACATATCGTGTTCCTCACAGCAGGTGATAAGCGCGCACTTCTTGCCCGCGATATCCTTTCCGCCTACAACAAGAGAGAACAGCTTGTCGATAACGCCCTTGACTTGCGCGGGGATCGAATACCAGTATACAGGCATCGTGAAAATAACCGCGTCCGCATCAATTATGTCCGGAGCGAGCGTGTTGAAATCATCGTCAAAGGAACACGCTTTCCCCGACTTATAGCAGGTCTCGCAGGCATGACAGCCTCCTACGTTCTTTGCCGCCGCGTCGAAACGGACAACAGTATGTCCTTTAGCTTCCGCCGCTTCAATAAAGGCTTTGGTCATAGCGAAGCTGTTTCCGTCCTTGCGCGGACTTCCGGTGATAACCACGATTTTTTTGCTCATAAAATGATCCTCCTTGAAATAATGATTGACTTTTATATCAACCTATGCTATAATTATAGCATAAATGAAAGTATATGACAAGTACGCACATTCGGGTGCGATACTAACATTAAAGTGTAATACTAACCTAAAGGAGAGTGTAATTTGTGAGCATAGAGTGTATCCAAAACGCAAAGTTGGAGGAAACGGGCTTCAGCTACACAATGTCTTTGATACAAGGGAAGTACAAAATGTTTATTTTGTACACCCTGATGGAGTTCGGGGTAGTTCGCTTCAATGAAATGAAAAAATACATATACGGCATCTCCTATAAAACCCTCAGCGCAACACTGAAGGAATTGGAAGCCGACGGCTTAGTCAACCGCAAAGAATATCCGCAGATACCGCCCAAGGTCGAGTACAGTCTGACCGAGCGCGGGAAGTCCCTGATCCCTATTCTCGACCGGATGTGCGAGTGGGGAGATAAGTATAGACAGCTTTAACATTCTTAGCAAGATATCTTGCTAAAGGTCTTTGGAAAAGAGATTCAAAGAAAGCCTTTTTGAAATTCTTTTTAAATAATTCCGTCAAAACAACGCTTTTAGGTTTTTCTACAAACTAAGGGGAAGTTTTCTTCAGAAAGCTTCCCCCAGGCTATATATAAAGTAGTCTATCCCGAATTTATTTAAATTTGAAATTTCAAAACCGCGCA
>JAFLUE010000205.1 GCA_022508945.1 Oscillospiraceae bacterium | reverse complement strand
CGCCAAAGGCGCGATGCGCGGTTTTGAAATTTCAAATTTAAATAAATTCGGGATAAACAACTTTATATACATCCTGGCACAAGGGCATTGCCCTTGTGGTCGGGGTGACAGGATTCGAACCTGCGAAATCTCTCGGTCCCAAACCGAGCGCGATACCAAACTTCGCCACACCCCGATAACTGTATTATTATACAACAAAAGCGCTTGTTTGTCAAGAGCATAGAGAAAGCGGCAAAGATGATTTGTGCAAATTGCTGAAAATTTAATTCGGTGTTGACAAAAATAAAACGCAGTGATACAATATATAAAATCACTTATTAAAAATGATAAAATAACTGTGTGCTGCATATTATTTACACGGTATAGCTGAGCAGACGGCGGTTTATCGGATAACCGTGCGGTCGGGTCGTGAAACGGCGACAGCGGGAAAATGCCCGCGGGACAGACAATCAAATTGTCCCGCGGTTTTTTATTTTAACCGAAAAGTAAAGCGTCGGGGGCATTAAAGGAGAATTTTTTATGGAGAATAATGTTCATGATCCGGTAAAGCCCGATGAAAATAAGGTCGCGATGCGTGTTTCGGCGGTAAGCATTGTCGTAAATCTGGGGCTCGCGCTGTTAAAGCTGATCGCGGGCATGATCGCAAGGTCGGGAGCAATGGTGTCGGACGCGGTCCATTCCGCGTCGGACGTTTTCAGTACATTTGTGGTGATCGTCGGTATCAGGCTCTCGGGGAAGAAGTCCGACGCAGACCACCCATACGGTCACGAGAGAATGGAATGTGTGGCGGCGATCGTTTTAGCGGCAATTTTAGCGATAACCGGCTTTGGGATAGGTGTTGAGGGTATCAGAAAGATCATCGGCGGAAATTACGGCGAGCTGGAAGTCCCGGGAATGATCGCCTTAATAGCCGCTTTGGTCTCAATTGCCGTAAAGGAATGGATGTATTGGTATACCAGAGCCGCGGCGAAGAAAATAAATTCGGGCGCTCTTATGGCTGACGCATGGCACCACCGCTCGGATTCGCTATCTTCTATCGGCGCTTTTGCGGGAATTTTAGGCGCGAGAATGGGCTTTCCGATCTTAGATCCCGTCGCAAGCGTTATAATCTGCGTGTTTATTGAAAAGGCGGCGGTCGATATTTTCAAAGACGCGGTAGATAAGCTGGTGGATAAAGCTTGTCCCGAGGAGCTTGTAAAAGAGATGAATAACGTTATTTCGGAGCGAATGGGAGTATGCAGGGTCGACGATATCAAAACAAGACTCTTCGGCTCGAAGATATATGTGGACGTGGAGATCGCGGTGGACGGAGAGCAGACGCTGAATGCGGCGCATAAGATCGCGGAAGATGTACACGACGCCGTTGAAACTAAGTTTGAAAACGTAAAGCACTGTATGGTTCATGTAAATCCTCTTGAGCGTGAGTTTTCGAGGGATAACGCCGAAACTGATATATGATGAGGCGGATATCGGCTGTAAGTATTTGCCGAGTCCCGTTCAAATATTGTGTTCGTTTTTCGGATCATGTCAACACAAATAAAGTTTATTAACATAATTTCAAAAAAACTATTGAATTTTAATAAAAAATGTTGTATAATAAAAAAGTAGATTATTATGCTTTGCAATCGGGAGGAAAAATATGTCAGTTAATCTTCAGAAGGGACAAAAGGTTGACCTTACAAAATCAAACGCGGGACTTAAAACCATTGTTGTGGGTCTTGGCTGGGACGAGGCTCCGAAGAAGTTCTCCCTGTTTTCAAAACAGGAGGATATAGACTGCGACGCTTCGGCGCTGCTGATCTCCGAGGCTTCGGGAAAGCTTGCTACTCCGTCTGATGTTGTGTATTACGGAAATCTTACACACAACAGCGGTTCCGTGCGCCACTGCGGAGATAATCTTACCGGCGCGGGCGACGGCGACGACGAGCAGATAATCGTCGAGCTTACAAAGGTTCCGCAGCAGTTCTCAAAGATCGTGTTTACCGTTACGATCTACCAGGCGCGCGAACGCAAGCAGCAGTTCGGTATGATAAAAAACGCGTTTATACGAGTGGTCGACGCGGACAACGGAAACGAGCTGTGTAAGTTCAATCTCTCCGAGAACTATGATGGAAAAACGGCGATGGTGTTCGGCGAGGTCTACCGTCGGAACGGCGAATGGAAATTCGGCGCTATAGGCGAGCCTACAAACGATAACGGCATTGGCGATATGGCGGCGAGATTCCAGTGAAAGTGAGCCGAAACATTAAGCTTAAAGGTTTAAAGTTTTAAAACTACGGGAGGTAAAAAAATGAAAAAGATTTGCTTGATTTCGAGTATTGTAATTCTTGTGGCGGCTATTGCGGCGACTGTGGCGTGTTTGCTGCTCCATAAATCGGTTCTGTTTGACGACGACGATTTTGATGATTTCGACGATTTCGACGACGAAGTGATCTGATGTCAAAGGAAGCAAAGACAAACGCGCTGCGTATGCTCGATAGGCTCAAAATCGACTATGTTCCTCACACTTATACGTGTGAGGAATTTGTTGATGGAACAAGAGTGGCGGATATGCTGGGTCAGCCGCGGGGACAGACCTTTAAGACCATAGTTACCGCGTCAAAAAACGGGAAGAACTATGTTTTTGTTCTTCCGGTAGATCGTGAGCTTGATTTGAAGAAATGCGCCGTGGTTGCGGGAGAAAAGTCGCTTGAAACCGTACACGTAAAGGACATAAACGCGCTTACGGGTTATATACGCGGCGGAGTTTCGCCGATAGGAATGAAAAAGCTTTTCCCGACTTTCATAGACATTTCGGCGCAGGAGTATGAAAAAATCTTCGTAAGCGGCGGGCGGCTCGGACTTCAGATAGAGCTTTCGCCCGACGATCTTTTGAAAGCCTGCTCAGGAACATTCGCGGAGATCACGTTTAATGTTTGAAAAGAGCATAACAACAGTCTGAGCCGCTGCCCGAAAGCAGCGGCTCTCAACTTGTAGAAAAAGTTCAGAACTACATAATAGAGCATTGCGAAATTTCAAAATGCAGCCGCCGCGGCGGAGCAAAGCGTTATGCCCGAAGGGCATAATGCGCGTAGCCGCGGTGGCTT
>JAFLUE010000204.1 GCA_022508945.1 Oscillospiraceae bacterium | reverse complement strand
ACAGCGCCGAATGGCGCTGCAAAACCGCGCAGCGGTTTTCGGTAATTTTATTATATCATTGTATCATTAAATTGTCAACACATTTAAACGTAATACGACGGTTCGGTTATCAGTTTTTTCTTTAAGGTGATATCTCCGCGGCTTTCTTCAATAATACAGAAAAAGCCGATATTGACATACATAAATGTATATGTTATAATAAAATCGCGCAAAATCGCAGCGCTTCGTGCTGACGGATCTGATGCTCACGGAGCAAACCGAAGGTTTGTGTATGCGCGAGGGCATTAAGATCAGTACCACAAATTATCTGTATACTTAAAATATGATTACCGTGCGTCTTTTCAAAGGAGAGCTTATGGAATATATATGGTATGTTATAGCGGCGCTGGGAGCAGGCATTGGAACAGGGCTTGCGGGGCTGTCTGCGGCAACTGTAATGGTCCCGATACTTATAGTGCTTTGTCCGAGCTTTGGCGGAGAAAGCGGCGCTTATCAGGCTACCGCGATCGCTCTCGCGTCGGATATCCTCGGCTCGGCGGCAACAACAATTACATACGCAAAGCACAAAAACATCGACCTAAAACGCGGCTGGATAATGCTTGTGTGTATTCTTGTCATGAGTACGGTGGGGAGCTATGCTGCGTGGCTTGCGGGGAATGTGGTTTTAGGCAGCTTTACGCTGTTCCTTACATTTTTTATCGGCATCAGATTTCTTGTAAAGCCCGATACTTCGCGAAAAGACACAGCCTCAAAGGGCGAAAAGCTTGACCCGAAGGGCGTGATAATATCACTGTTTTTCGGTTTGACTATAGGGTTTGGAACGGGGTTTGTGGGAACGGGCGGCGGCATGATGATGCTTGTAGTCTTCACCGCGTTTCTCGGTATGGAGCTTAAAACCGCGGTAGGCACAAGCACATTTATAATGACATTTACCGCGCTTATCGCTTCGGTAAGCCACGTCATGATCCACCCCGCGATCATTCTTGAGCGGTGGGACGTCATGCTGATATGCATTATCGTCGCGACCGTATCTTCGCTCGTTTCCGCACAGTTCGCGAACCGCGTCAAAAGCCGCACGGTGGGGCTTGTTACGGGTGCGGTGCTTACTGTGCTGGGTGCGGCTATGCTGATACTCAATTTCCGAACACAGATATCGCAAATTCTGTTTCCCGTATAGATAGCGCCCTGATCGTGCGGAATATAAGCCCTTTTCACCGAACGTATTGAAAAACGAGATCATTTACTATGATAACAACCCCTCGAGGATATTGGGCAGTTATACCATTTCCACGATGTTAAACGATACACGTGCCGCGGGAATAATTTATTATATTGGAGACGATACTGTACAAGATTTTTGAACATACGGTCAATGCATGAATGCTTTTGATGAGGTATTGCGCTTCATAAACACAAAATTTATTTTAACCGCCCTTGAAAGAATATTTCGGGGCGGTTAGTGAGTGTGCGAAATGGAAGTATCACACGATTCGAGCAGCTGCCTTTGACAACGTTCCACGTGTGAGACATATTACCAAAGGCGGCTCGCTTTTAATTAGCGTGTGATATGGAAGTATCATACGATTCGAGCAGCAACCTTTGACAACGTTTCACGTGTTAGACGTATTGCCAAAGGCGGCTCGCCTTGTGGGGGAATTATAATTTTTAGGTAAAAAGAACTTATAATGTTGATTCTTTTTATAAAACATCAACAAATTTAAACTTTTTTTTAAAAATTATTGACATTAGAGATAAATGGTGTTATAATATAAAACGATAAAACATATGTGATTAATAGGTTATGAATATAGAAACGAATGGGGTGACATGGCTTGATCGAACTTAAAAATATCTGTAAAACATACTACTCATCGGGAAACGCGGTCGAGGCGGTCAAAGATGTGACACTGACGATAAATGACAGCGACATATTCGGCATAATCGGCTTTTCGGGAGCGGGAAAATCAACGCTGGTGCGGTGTATAAATCTCCTTGAGCGTCCGACCTCGGGTCAGGTGCTTATTGACGGAAAGGATATTACGAAGTTCTCGGCAAAAGAGCTGAGGGCGGCGAGAAAAAAGATCGGAATGATCTTTCAGCATTTTAATCTGATGCCCTCACGAACCGTACTGGATAATGTCATGTATGCTATGCGCGGCAGCGGCGCTTCCAAATCGGAAATGCGCGAAAAAGCGCTGAAGCTGTTGGAGCTTGTGGAGATAGCGGACAAGGCGGCGATGCATCCGAATGATCTTTCGGGCGGACAAAAACAGCGCGTCGCGATCGCGCGCGCGCTTGCCAACGATCCGAAAATACTGCTCTGCGACGAAGCGACAAGCGCTCTCGACCCTCAGACCACAAAGCAGATATTAAAGCTTCTGAAAAGTCTGAACGAAACGCTGGGAATAACGATCGTACTTATCACGCATGAAATGGCGGCGGTAAAGGAAATTTGCAGCAGGACCGCGGTCATGGACAAGGGCAGCGTCATAGAGCAAAATGATACATTTTCGGTTTTCGCCGACCCGCAGAACGCGCTTACAAAGGACTTTATCGCTACTACCTCCAATTTAAAGAAGATACACGACCTGCTTTCGGAAAGCCCTTTGACTGTTCCTCTGAATAAGGACGATATCGTAGTAAAGCTAACATACACGGAAAGGAGCGTTTCGGAGCCGCTTATCTCCGCTGTAACTCAAAAATTCGGAGTATTGCTGAATATAGTTTTCGCGGACGTGGATATAGTTCAGGGAGCGCCGATAGGCGGTACTGTCGCGGTGATAAGCGGAGAGCATGAGAAAATAACCGAGGCGGTGAAATATCTGATTGAAAAAAACGTCGCGGTGGAGGTGATAAAAAATGGAACTGCTTAACAAAATTATCCCAAACGTAATGGCTAACACCGACCGACTGTTCGACAGTATTATCGCAACGCTGCAGATGACGGCATGGTCGGGCGCGGTGATGTTCATATTAGGAATGCTGCTCGGGATCGTACTGACAGTGACAAAAGACGGCGGTATTTTAAGGCAGAGAGTAGTTCATCAGATACTTGACAAAATCATCAACATATGCCGCTCCGTGCCGTTCGTT
>JAFLUE010000203.1 GCA_022508945.1 Oscillospiraceae bacterium | reverse complement strand
CGGTTCTCACTTTGCGTCGGCTTCGCTGACGCAAAGTGATGAATTTTGAAATTCTATTTAAATCAATCCGCTCGCAACAACGTTATTTAAACAATCTGCCAAAACAGTGAAAGGAGCATAAAATGGCACAGATTATTGACGGAAAAGCCGTTTCGGCGGCAATCAAGGAACAGGTTCGCGACGAGATAGCGCATAGCGGTATAAGCGCGGGTCTGGCGGTGGTTATCGTCGGGAACGACCCCGCAAGCAGAGTTTATGTAAACAACAAGAAAAAAGCCTGCGAGTTCTGCGGGATAAAGAGCTTTGAGTACGCTCTCCCCGAGGAGACCACGATGAAGGAGCTTTTGGAGCTTATCGACACGCTGAACAATGACAAGAACGTAAACGGCATTCTTGTTCAGCTCCCGCTTCCGAAGCAGCTCGACGAAAAGGCGGTCATAGAGCGTATTTCTCCGCAGAAGGACGTTGACGCTTTTCATGAAACAAATGTCGGGAAAATAATGATTGGCAATTACTCGTTTTTGCCTTGTACTCCCGCGGGTTGTATGGAGCTTATCCACAGCACGGGAATTTCCGTTTCGGGCAAGGAATGCGTAGTTATCGGGCGCTCGAATATTGTCGGAAAGCCTATGGCAATGCTCTTGCTCCATGAAAACGGCACGGTCACTGTCTGCCACAGCAGGACAAAAAATCTTGCCGAGGTATGCAGGAGAGCGGATATCCTTGTAGCGGCGGTCGGAAAGCCGAACTTTGTGACGGCGGATATGGTAAAAGAAGGGGCTGTTGTAATTGACGTAGGGATAAACCGTCTTGAAAACGGAAAGCTCTGCGGCGACGTAAAGTTTGATGAGGTAAGCGAAAAGGCGGGCTGGATAACCCCCGTTCCGGGCGGAGTAGGTCCTATGACGATCGCGGTCCTTATGAAGAATACGCTTACAGCGGCAAAAATTCAGAAGTAAGAGTGCGAAAAATGGACAAGAATTCCAAGACCTTTTTACGAAGCGCGATAATACTCACTATTGCTCTCGGCGTTATCATATGGTTTATGAACGAGTGGGGAGTTGTACAGGTAATTATCGCAGTACTTGTCGCGGCTCTCGCGGCAGGGCAGTGGGCGTTGTTTTTTTATCTGAGAAAAAAATAATAAAGGAGAAGTACAATGAGAAAGACCAAAATTATCTGCACTATCGGTCCTGCGAGTGAAAACGAGGAGGTTCTGCGCGAAATGTGTCTTGCGGGAATGAACGTCGCGCGTCTCAATTTTTCCCACGGAACACACCCTGAGCATCTAAAGAAGATAGAGCTTGTGAAAAAGGTGAGAGAAGAGCTGGGACTTCCCATAGCCATAATGCTCGACACAAAGGGACCCGAGTATCGTATAGGTACATTTGAAAATCACAAGGTGGTCTTAAAGGACGGAGATGTCTTTACATTTACCGCCGAAGACTGCGAGGGCAATAACGAGCGCGTTTCGGTAAGCTACAAGCATCTCGCCGAGGAGGTGAACATCGGCGATACTATACTCGTAAACAACGGTCTGCTTGTTTTCAAGGTAAAGGAGATAAGCGGCAGCAACGTTATCTGCGATGTAATTGTCGGCGGTGAGATGTCGGACAGAAAGAGCATGAATTTCCCCAATCACGTTTTAAAGGGAGATTATCTCAGCGACCAGGATAAGTCGGATATTCTCTTCGGAATTGAAAACGGAGTGGACTATGTTGCCGCTTCATTTGTTTCGACAAAGAACGATGTTAAGACTCTGCGTTCGTTTCTCAACGAAAGCGGCGGCAATGAGATCGACATAATCGCGAAAATTGAAAATCGTTCAGGCGTTGACAATATAGACGATATCTGCGAATATGCCGATGGGATAATGGTCGCGCGCGGAGATCTGGGTGTTGAGATCCCGTTTGTTGAGGTCCCCGCTATACAAAAATATCTGATAAAAAAGTGCAGACTGCTCGGAAAACGCGTAATTACCGCGACGGAGATGCTTGAATCAATGATCGAAAAGCCGCGTCCGACGAGAGCCGAGATCTCCGATGTTGCAAACGCGGTTTACGACGGTTCTTCCGCTATTATGCTCTCGGGAGAGACCGCGGCAGGAAAATATCCCGTGGCAGCTGTAAAAAACATGGCGGAGATAGCCGAAAGCACAGAAAAAACGATAGACTATACAAAGCAGTTTGCCACCACCGAATATGTCATCAAAAACAACCTTGACGCGGTATCCCACGCGACCTGCGCTATGGCGGTAGACACCAAGGCGAAGGGCATTGTGATAAGCTCGCTTTCGGGAATGACAGTAAGAATGGTAAGCCGTTTCAGACCGCCGACGGACATTATCGGAATGACGACTTCGGAAAAGGCATGGAGAAAGCTGAACTTAAGCTGGGGAGTGACTCCCGTGCTAAGCGAGGAATTCAACTCGGTCGACGTTATGTTCTACCATGCGCTCCAGCACGCTAAAAAACACTTCGGACTCGTTAAGGGCGACAACGTTGTTCTTACCGGCGGACAAACGAGCGGCAAATCCGGAAATACCAACAACATAAGACTTGAACAGGTTTGATTCAATACGGAATGCTTGATCCGAATTGTAAAATGGGAGTGAAACGATGTTAAAGTTTATATGCTATCCAAAATGCACGACCTGTCAGAAAGCGAAAAAATGGCTTGATGACAATCATATCGAATACGAGCTTCGTGATATCAAAAACGATAATCCGACGCTCGGCGAGCTGACCGATTGGTATAGCTCAAGCGGACTGCCGCTGAAGAAATTCTTTAATACAAGCGGTTTGCTCTATAAATCGTTGGATCTTAAAAATAAGCTTCCCGAAATGAACGAAGAAGAAATGCTCAAGCTTCTTTCGGGTGACGGAATGCTGGTAAAGCGGCCGCTGCTTATAGGCGAGGGGTTTGTGCTTGTCGGATTTAAAGAGCCGGAGTGGGAGAAAGAATTAACAGCACACGGTAAAAAGTAATCATTAAAGTCAAAACGCGCTCGGGACTATCCGAGCGCGTCAGCTTGTAGAAAAAGTTCAGAACTGCATAATAGGGCATTGCGAAATTTCAAAATGCAGCCGCCGCGGCGGAGCAAAGCGTTTTGCCCGA
>JAFLUE010000202.1 GCA_022508945.1 Oscillospiraceae bacterium | reverse complement strand
CTTCGCTTCGTGTTCAGACAATGCTTGATTTTTGAAATTTCGCGCTCGAATATTACGTGGTTTCGGGCGGTTTTGAAATTTCGCGCTCGACTATTGCGTTGTTGCAAATTACATAATAATAAAATTAAATCCCTGCCCTAAATTCCGACACATACCCGAAATATCGGTCACAACCCGCCGAAAGCTCCGTTTATAACTCATAAATTTACGTTGACAACTGTTTGCAAATGCTGTATAATAAAAGCATAAGCATAAGCAAGGGGGTGAGCGCAACGGTTGTTTTATACATAATGCTTCAGTGTACATGGGGATTTTTGCAGACAGTGGCAGGCTTTGTCCTGTTTCTTATACTCGGAAAACGCAAACACTTTTTTCACCGCGGCGCGATCGTCACCGAATGGAAATACAGTGTGTCTCTCGGAATGTTCGTCTTTGTGGGGCTGAAAAACAATGAGCTTCTGCGCCATGAATACGCCCACACGATACAGTCGCTTATTCTCGGACCGCTGTATTTGTTTATAATCGGCATTCCGTCATTTGCCTGGGCGGCGTTTTTCAAAAAGTACAGAAAACTCAACAATATCAAATACCGCTCGTTCTACACCGAAAAATGGGCGGACAGTATTGCCGGATCATTCAGATATTGACAGCTCGTCCGAAAGCGCGTTCATTCTTTGAAGCAGCTTATTCACATATTCCTCTGAAACAGTTTTTGCAAACGGTGCGGAAGGTATAAACTCCGCGCCGTTTTTTTTGCAGTTGTACACGGCATAAAACGCGGCTTCTCTGGCATTTTCCTTGTTCCAGTCATGAAATCCGTCGCCGTGGATATGCGCTCCGAAATCACAGCCTATAAACACTGTCTTCGCATAGTCGCGCCACGGTCTTCCGAGATAGACGGTATTTTCGGGACAGTCGCTGATAAGACGGCAGTTGTTGAAAACATAGCCGACTTCCCAATCTTTATAAGTTGAAGCAGCGGTCACATAACCGTTTACCTCCTTGTTACAGTTATACGAGAAAATATCACAGTCGTCAAAATAAGCCTCGGCGCTCCCGAAAATAAAATCTACCTCTCCCGAGATATAACAGCGGCGGTAGAGCTGTCTGCCCTGAACGCGCTCCGCAAACTCCGTAGGACCTCTGAAGCCGCCCTTCTCATATTCCTGCTCGGGAAGCGGTCCCGTAAACAGCGTGTCCTGATGTCCGATAAGCCCGCAATCCTCAAAAAATATCCCGTCGCCCTCCGCATAGACGGCGACTGCCTGCCCTACCTCGCTTCCGAAGCCCGCCGAGTTCATTATCGTCATATTTTTGCAGGTAAAATTGTTAGAATTTATAAGCATTGTATAGCTTCTGAACGTTCCGCGCTTTTCTCCGTCGGGCATTATCATCCGAGCATAATAATTGTTTTCGAGTATGGTACTCTCGGCGTCCTCTCCGACAATTGTAATATTCGCTGTTGTTATTTCAACACGCTCTTTATAACAGCCGCTCTTTACAAATATCTTTTCTCCGTCTTGCGCCGCGTCAACAGCCGCCTGTATCGACGAAAAATCTCCGTCATTGTTTTTGGATACGGTTATCATACCTTTTGCTCCTCCTTGTTTTTACCCGCGTAAATAAGCATTCTTACAATATTGCTTCCGAGAGTATTGCCCAGGATAGCCGCGATCAGAAGCAGGATATCCTCAAGCCTGTAATTCCCCGCCGCGCCGTAATAAAACAGATCCGCGACCGTATGGTCGAATCCGCATACAACAAAAATCGGAACCGCGAAAAGTATTCCTATAAAACTGCCGCGCTTTTTGTAGAAATCAACGCCCAAATAAATCAGCACTCCGCAGAAGACCGCCGAAACAAACATCCATAAAATTCCCTTATCTATTTTCCCCGCACATACCGCCGCGGCTCTTTCCTTACAGGCGGGATTAAGCGAGCCCAAAACGCCGAACACGAATGCCGTAACACAGTTTATGCCTGTCGCGGTCAAAAAAGGGACAACGTTTGTTTTTGTTATGTACCCCGCCATTCCCGTAAACAAGCTCATTGAATACGCGCAAATAACAATAAGCCCGAACGAAAACAGCGCCGCTCCGACATAGCTGTTTTGGCTCACAAGATTGCAGTAGGAAACGATTGAAATAATCATAGCCGCGCTTACGGCATTAGCTGAAATTTTTCCCATATAACGATCACCTCTCCTATACTCCATTATAAATCATTTTTACCGTAATTGTAAACTTTTTTTTAAATTAGTGATTTTCCACAACCAAACATCAAAATTGTTACGAATATTTTCCCTAAAATATGTAAAAATAATTTTAAATAACCAAATCAGGAGGATCTTATGGCTAAATTCAAGTGTAAGCTTTGCGGTGAGGTTTTTGACGCACCAAACCGCGCGGAGGCTGTCTGCCCGAAATGCAAGGCTACCGGAGAAAACCTTGAGGAGATACAGCGCGAGACCAAAAACAAGTACAGCGGCACAAAAACCGAACGCAATCTCGAAGCGGCGTTCGCGGGAGAATCACAGGCAAGAAACAAATACACATTCTTTGCCGCAAAAGCAAAACAGGAGGGCTTTGAGCAGATAGCCGCCATATTTCAGAAAACCGCCGAAAACGAGCGCGAACACGCCGAGATCTGGTATAAGGAGCTTGGAAGCATAGGCGCGACTTCGCAAAATCTTATAGCAGCCGCCGAGGGCGAAAACTTTGAATGGACGGAAATGTATGAGGATTTCGCGGTAACAGCCGAAGCCGAGGGCTTTCCCGAGCTTGCGGCGAAATTCCGTATGGTTGCTCAGATAGAAAAGCACCACGAGGAACGTTATCGCGCGCTTTTGCGGAATGTTGAAATGCAGGAGGTTTTCAAAAAGAGCGAGGTAAAGGTCTGGGAATGCCGAAACTGCGGGCATATCGTTGTCGGGACAAACGCTCCCGAACAATGCCCCGTATGCGGAAAACCGCAGAGCTATTTTCAGATCTGTCCCGAAAATTATTGAAAAATATCCTCGGAGTTTTCCGAGGATACTTGTAGAAAAACCCAAAAACGCTGTTTTGACGGATTTATTTAAAAAGAAATTTCAAAACCGCGCATCGCGCCTTTGGCGCGGTGCGCTTGCCAAGCCACCG
>JAFLUE010000201.1 GCA_022508945.1 Oscillospiraceae bacterium | reverse complement strand
GAGGGCTGGCACGACGCGCGCATAGTTCCCTACGGCGAGATCACGCTTATGCCCGCGGCGATGTGTCTGCACTACGGTCAGGCGATTTTTGAAGGACTTAAGGCATACCGCACCGCGGACGGTTCCATACAGATGTTCAGACCCGAGGAGAATTTCAAGAGAATGAACGTATCCGCCGAGAGAATGGTGATCCCGCCCATAGACGAGAAATTCGTTCTGGGAGCGCTGAAACAGCTTGTGGAGCTTGAGCAGGACTGGGTTCCCCACACCGACGGCGCTTCGCTGTACATTCGCCCGTTCATTTTCGCGACCGATCCGTATGTGGGTGTAAGACCCGCGGATCACTATCTGTTTATGATAATCCTGTCCCCGTCGGGTGCTTACTATTCCACGGGCTTGAACCCCGTAAAGATCTATGTTGAGGAAAAGTATGTCCGCGCAGTAAGGGGCGGCACGGGCTATGTTAAGACCGCCGCGAACTATGCCATTTCTCTCAAAGGGCAGGACGAGGCTCATAAGCAGTCCTACGAGCAGGTCCTTTGGCTGGACGGTGTCGAGCAGAAATACATTGAAGAAGTAGGCTCGATGAACATCTTCTTCGTAATAGACGGAGAGGTAGTAACGCCGCAGCTTACCGGCTCGGTGCTTCCCGGAATTACCCGCAAATCAGCGATCGAGCTTTGCGAAAAGTGGGGCTTGAAAGTATCCGAGCGCCGCATTACCATTCAGGAGATCGCCGAGGCTTATGACGCGGGCAAGCTTGACGAGGTTTTCGGCACAGGCACCGCCGCCGTAATTTCTCCCGTAGGTCATCTCAAGTGGGGCGACAAGGTCATGGAGATAAACGGAAACAAGATAGGTCAGCTCTCGCAGAGGCTTTACGACACTATGACGGGAATGCAGTACGGAAAGCTCCCCGACGATATGGGCTGGATAGAGAAGCTTAAGTCGGAATAAGGAGTTGCGATGACAAGAAGAATAACAGCAATTTTTCTTGCTTTTACTGCACTGCTGATGTTGAGCGGGTGCGCTCCAAAGCTCACGGCAGAGGAGTATAAGGATGAGCTTATATCCGCATACAATGAATTTATGACTGCCCACATGAAGATCTCCGAGATAATGTACGCCGTGGAGCAGGGAGACCGTTCCTCCATTGAATCCTCGGAGTTTCGTGACGCCTGTGAGGAAATGGAAAGCTCAATGAAGCGTTTTGAGGGAATGAATCCGCCCGACAATTACACAGACAGACACAAACGGCTCGTAAAATCGCTTGATAACTATCGCGACTGGATAAAGGCTGTCGAAAAATTTGTCGAATGTACGACCCCGGAGGAGTTTGAAAAGGCTTTAGAGGAGGCAAACGGCACTCTTGACATTGAAAACGGATTTCTCAGACAATATCTTGATTTGTTTATTGAATTAAACAAGCAAACGGTCATTTGATAAATTCACCGAAAACGAAGAAAGGAACCGACTATGAACAACACCGAAAAATCTCTTGAAACTATAAAGACCCTTTGTATACACAGGGGCTTTGTTTATCCAGGAAGTGAGATATACGGCGGCTTGGCGAATACATGGGACTACGGTCCTCTCGGCGTTGAGCTGAAAGAAAACATCAAAAAGGCATGGCGCAAAAAGTTTGTACAGGAAAATAAGTACAATGTCGGACTTGACAGCGCTATTCTGATGAACCCGCAGACTTGGGTAGCGTCGGGTCATGTGGGCGGATTTTCCGATCCGCTTATGGACTGTAAGGACTGTAAGACCCGCCACCGCGCCGACAAGCTTATCGAGGATTTCGACGGAACATCGGCGGACGGCTGGACAAACGAGGAAATGGTGAATTTTATCCGCGAAAAGGGGATAAAATGTCCTAACTGCGGCAGCACGAATTTCACCGATATCCGCCAGTTCAACCTTATGTTCAAGACCGCTCAGGGCGTTACGGAGGACAGCAAAAACGATCTTTATCTCCGCCCCGAGACCGCGCAGGGAATTTTTGTAAACTTCGCGAATATTCAGCGTACCTCGCGCAAAAAAGTTCCGTTCGGAGTTGCACAGGTGGGAAAATCTTTCCGAAATGAGATAACTCCCGGACAGTTTATTTTCCGCGTACGTGAATTCGAGCAGATGGAGCTTGAATTTTTCTGCAAGCCCGGAACGGATCTTGAGTGGTTCAACTATTGGAGAAGCTACTGCAAGAACTTCCTGCTTTCGATCGGACTTAAAGAAGAAAACGTCCGCGCGCGCGATCATTCCGATAAGGAGCTTTGCTTCTACTCCAAGGCGACGACCGACTTTGAGTTTTTGTTCCCGTTCGGCTGGGGAGAGCTTTGGGGAGTTGCGGACAGGACAGACTACGACCTTACTCAGCATATAAATACAAGCGGAAAGTCTCTCGAATATTTTGACCCCGAAACAAATGAGAAATATATTCCTTATGTTATCGAGCCGTCGCTTGGCGTTGAGCGTCTGTTCCTGGCGGTCGTATGCGACGCTTATGACGAGGAGCAGCTTGAGGACGGCACGACCCGCACGGTCATGCATATCCACCCCGCTCTTGCGCCGATAAAGTGCGCGGTGCTTCCGCTGTCTAAAAAGCTCAGCGAAAAAGCGGCCGAGCTTTATGACGAGCTTTCAAAGAGCTTCTGCGCCGATTTTGACGAGGCGGGGGCTATCGGAAAGCGCTATCGCAGGCAGGACGAGGTCGGAACGCCTTTTTGCGTGACCTACGATTTCGACAGTGAGACAGACGGCTGTGTTACTGTACGCGAGCGCGATTCCATGCAGCAGGTCAGGATTCCCATAAGCGATGTAAAAAAATATATTGAAGAAAAAATTGCGTTTTAATTTAATAATTTTGTCACCACATAATATTAGCAAGTGAAATTTCAAAAATAATCGCCGCGTATGAGCTGTGCTCATACGCGGCGATTTGATAGCGCAGCGCGCCTTCGGCGCGCTGCGCGGTTTTGAAATTTCTATTTAAATCAATCCGCCCGAAGCAACGTAATATCAGCGCGAAAAATCTCCCAAAACCACGTGTGATCCTCGTCTTTAAACAACGTTGTTTTGTCGGATTGTTTAAATAACGTTGTTGCGGGAGGATTGATTTAAAAAGAATTTCAAAATTCATCACTTTGCGGCAGCGGAGCTGCCGCAAAGT
>JAFLUE010000200.1 GCA_022508945.1 Oscillospiraceae bacterium | reverse complement strand
AAAAGCGGCACTCCGTATACATATCATTTCAATGAAAAGGACGTTGTGACGGGCGGCGCAAAGGCAAAATTCAAAGCTAATTTAGAAGCAATTCAGACCTTGCGTAAGATCGAAGCGGAAAACCGCTATGCAACTCCCGAAGAACAGTCCATAATGGCAAAGTATGTCGGTTGGGGCGGGATCCCGCAGGCATTTTTGACAGATAAAGCCGCTGAAAATATAGGCGGCAATTTAGGCGAAGCAGCACCGACGGGCTGGGAAACGGAACAACAGCAGCTTCTTGAATTGCTTACTCCCGAAGAATACGCGGCGGCGCGCGCTTCAACCTTGACGAGCTTCTATACCCCGCCCGAAGTGGCGGACGGTGTGTATCAGGCATTAGAGCAATTCGGCTTTGAGGGCGGAAACGTGTTAGAGCCGAGTATGGGCGTGGGTAATTTCTTCTCAAAAATGCCCGAAAAAATTCGGGATAATTCAAGGCTGTACGGCGTGGAGCTGGACAGTATAAGCGGCAGGATAGCACAGCAGCTCCACCCGAATGAGCGTATTCAGATCAAGGGCTTTGAGCAGACAAATTTCAATAATAACAGCTTTGATGTGGTTGTCGGCAATATCCCGTTCGGTGATTATAAGGTCACGGACAGAAATTACGATAAGCTGAATTTTAAAATTCACGACTATTTTGCCGCAAAGTCCGTGGACAAGGTAAAGCCCGGCGGCGTGGTCGCGCTTGTCACAAGTAAATTCACTATGGACAAGAAAAGCGAGAAAGCCCGCCGTTATCTCGCAGAGCGGTGCGATCTGCTGGGCGCGGTGCGCCTGCCGAATACGGCATTTAAGCAGAACGCGGGAACGGAAGTTACAACAGATATTTTGTTCCTCAAAAAGCGCGATACTCTGACAGTCGAGGTTCCCGATTGGGTATATTTTTCGCAGACCGAGGACGGCGTTCCCTGCAATAAGTATTTCGTGGACAATCCGGATATGGTCTTGGGAAAAATGGCGTTCGATGAACGAATGAAGGGCAAATACGGCGAGGACAGCAATATTACAACGTGCATTGCCGATGAGAGTATTCCGCTTTCCGAGCAGATCAAGGCGGCTATCGCTAAAATTCAAGGCTCGATTGAAACCGTGCGCTCTGAGGAAAAGGAGCGTGATGAAGCGGATATTATTCCCGCAGACCCGTCAGTCAGAAATTTCACGCATACCATAGTTGACGGGCAGCTCTATTTCCGTGAAAACGAGGTTATGACAAAGGTAGCGGAAACGGGCAGAACGCTTGATCGAATGATGGGTATGCACAAGATCAGACAGGCAACTATGGCGGTCATTGACGCGCAGGCGGGAGGCTGTTCAGATGAAGAATTAGCAAAGCTGCAAGCGGAATTAAATTCAGTCTATGATAAATTCCGCAAGGCATACGGCAATATTACCGACAGCGCGAATGAGCGGTGTTTCCGCGCCGATGATGATTACAACACGCTGGCGGCTCTTGAAATTGTAGACAGCGAGAAGAAAACAGTTGAAAAAGCTGAGATTTTCTCAAAGCGCACTATTCAGCCCGAAGTGGTAATTACAAACGTCGAAACTCCGCAGGAGGCGCTGCAAGTATCCATTGACCGTATCGGCGGTGTGGATATTGAATATATGGCGCGGCTTGTCGGCTCAACTCCCGAACAGGTTATCAAGGATTTAGGTACGGATATTTTCAGAAATCCCGAAAAAATAAAAGACGATGATCCGCTTTCGGGATATGAGGACGCGAGCGAATACTTATCCGGTAATGTCCGTAAGAAGCTGAAAATAGCGCAGGACTACGCAACGCATATCGACAGCAGCTTCGAGCGGAACGTGGACGCGCTTAAATCGGTTATTCCGAAAGACCTTGAAGCGGGGGAAATATCCGTGCGTATCGGCGCGAATTGGATTGACGTCGCGGACTATAATAAATTTCTTCACGAATACGCGAAGGCAGATACAAGCGAGTGGGGAGGACACCCCGTTGTCCGCACAAAAATGGGCGAGTATAAGATCGAGGGCAAATATCAGGATAAATCGGTAGCGGCAAACAGTAACTATGGCACATCGCGAATGAGCAGCTATCATATTTTTGAAAATCTGCTTAATCAGCGTGACATTGTTGTCCGTGACCGCAAAGAGGAGGACGGTAAGGTATGGTATGAGGTAAACGCAAAAGAAACGCAGCTCGCAAAGGAAAAGGCGCGTCAGATGAAAGAAGCGTTTAAAACGTGGATATGGGAGGATATTGACAGACGCGAAAAATATGTTGAGAAATACAACTATTTGTTTAACGCGATCCGTGGTCGGGAATATGACGGCTCACATCAGAGCTTTCCCGGTATGAACCCCGCTATAAAATTGCGCCCTCACCAAGAGAACGCTGTGCTTCGCGGAAAGCTGGGCGGCAACACGCTGCTTGCTCACTGTGTCGGCGCGGGAAAATCCTTTGAAATGATCGCAACCACAATGGAAAAGAAGCGGCTCGGTCTTATAAACAAGGGCTGTGTCGTGGTGCCAAAACATCTCACGCTGCAAATGGCAAGCGAGTGGATGAGATTATATCCGAACGCAAAGCTGCTTGTGGCACGTCCCGAAGATTTTACTAAGGATAACCGCCAAAAGTTTATAGCGCGGTGCGTTACGGGAGATTATGACGCGGTTATTATGTCTTTTACTCAATTTGAGCGTATTCCTATGTCGGACGAGTACCGCAAGCAATTTATGGAGCGGGAATTGAACGAAATAATGGACGCGCTCGATGAGGTGGACGATACCGACCGTGTTTCGGTAAAGACCCTTGAACGGCAGAAGCGGCAGCTTGAAGAACGTCTGGAGAAATTATTATCCTCGAAAAAGGATAGCTCCCTTTGCTTTGAAAAGCTCGGTTTCGATTACCTTGTCTGCGATGAAGCGCATAATTACAAAAACTGCTTTGTCGCTACAAAAATGTCCAACGTCGCGGGAGTTCAGACAACGGCGGCTCAAAAATCGGAAGATATGTTAATGAAAACCAAGTATCTGAACGAGAAATACGGCTGTAACAATATACTTTTTGCTACGGGAACGCCTGTCAGTAATTCAATGGTGGAGTTTTATGTTATGCAAAGATACCTCCGTCCCGATCTGCTTGAAAATGCCGGATTGCAGACGTTTGACGATTGGGCTTCGACGTTTGGCGAGGTCGT